>OMQY01000092.1 GCA_900313405.1 uncultured Eubacteriales bacterium | reverse complement strand
TCAAGATCGATGTCTGATGCGCTTTTCCCGAGAAGTCTTCGCGCCTCCCCGACGTGAGGGGTCAGAACTGCCGGAAGAAGGCCATTTTCGAGCCTGTTACGAAGAAGGGCTCTCCAGTCCTCCTGACATTCCGAGAGTATCCCCAGTGCGCCGGCATCAAGAACAAGCCTGCCCGCATTCTGAATATAGTAAAGGATGAGGGGAAGATTCCGCTTGTCTTCCGTGTCCATCCCGGGACCTGCCGCTACGGCATCAGCCGTCTTAAGGAGCTTGCCGGCGAGCCTTACCGCGTCGGCGGGATCCGAAGGTTCTGCGCTCTGGAGCGCGCAGGGACAAAGTGTCCTTACGGGTACCAAAGCATCCTCCGGGGCATAGGCTCTTACAAGTCCCGCTCCGCTTCTTAAGGCGGATGAGACAGCCAGACACAGGGCGCCGGTCATATAAGGACTTCCGGCGTTGATCAGCACGGTTCCGAAGGTGCCTTTGTGTCCGTCCTCGGGTCTTAGAGGAGCAAGGCTCGCGATCATGGTGCTGTCAACAGCAATGTACCCGTTCTCAGTTCTCATCATCTATATTCTTGTCGATCTTACCCTTTGTATGATCTATCTCCTGAAGCAGCGACAGATCGAAAGGTGTCTCCTGATATACATAGAAGTTCAGCCAGTTCGTGAAAAGCAGCGTGGCGGATGACCTCCACTTAAGGATCGGCCCCTGTGCCGGATCGTCATTACGGTAATAATTGACCGGCATCTTGATGGGAAGGCCCTTGTCCAGGTCGCGCTTGTATTCCTTGTCGAGCGTATCGGTATCGTACTCAGAGTGACCCGTAATGAAGAACTGTCTGCCTCTGAAGTCCGATACGGCATAGACTCCGCATTCGTCAGATTCGGAGAGGATCCTCAGGTCCTTGCATTTTACAATGTCATCCCTGTGTATCTCGGTGTGTCTCGAATGGGGGACATAGAAGATATCGTCGAATCCGCGGAAGAGCTTGACCGGCTTACTGTAGGTCATGCTGTGCTCGAATATGCCGAAGGCCTTCTCCGGCAAGTCGTACTTGGGAATGCCGTAGTGGTAATAAAGACCTGCCATAGCTCCCCAGCAGATATGCATGGTGGAATACACGTGGGTCTTGCTCCACTCCATGATCTCCACCAGCTCGGGCCAGTAATCGACTTCTTCGAACGGCATCTGCTCAACAGGTGCGCCCGTAATGATAAGACCGTCGTAATATCTGTCCTTCATCTCGCTGAAGGTCTCATAGTACTTGATAAGATGCTCCTCACTGGTATGAAGAGAGACATGGGATTCCACTCTCATCAGATCGACATCGACCTGGATGGGGGAATTAGACAGAGCACGGAGAAGCTGGGTCTCAGTCGTATTCTTATTGGGCATCAGGTTAAGGATCACGATCCTGATAGGTCTGATGTCCTGCGTGAGGGCCCTGTCCTCTTCCATAACGAAGATCCTTTCCTGCTCCAGTGTCCTGATCGCAGGAAGATTATTTGCTACTCTTATCGGCATTGCTATGCCTCCTTACCTGTTAACTGTTAATTGTGCTTACTGAGAGATGAACTCATTCAGTATGGATTCCGCCGGCACGTGAGCCGGGTCGACGACCGGGATCTTCTGCAGATGCTTTACAAGGCGGCTGCACTTATCGAGTGCTGCCGACAGATCTGCATAGGGTCTGTCTCTGTCGGACTTCTGCATAAAGATGCTCGGCGGGAGCTTGCCCTGCCTCATCAGGTCGAGAGATTCATTGATATCGTGAAGTGCCAGAGGCGCGATTATCAGGCTCTCGTAGCCGAGGAAAGAATTGACATGTATATCGGCACGGGTCAGATAGTCCTGATAATAAGACTCTTCAGATCTGGCGATCATGGGCCAGTAGTCAACTGTCGCAACGGCTGATGCTCCTCTGTGACGGCTGTCGCGAACGATACGTCTGAGCATTCTTATCTCTTCGCTGTCCATCAGCTTGGTATCACAGAAAACATTTCCGTAAGGCATAATGAATACCTTTGTACTCTGCTCGGCGCTTGCTGCTCCTGATATTGTTGACGACAATCCGTGAAGACCTTCTACGACCAGCACGCCGTCATCGGGGATCATCATGGCCTCCGAATCGTCCCTCTCTTCGATCTCGCGGGTAACGAAGTTGAATCTCGGGGGCTTAACGGTCTTTCCCGCCATCAGGTCTGCCACATCAGAAGCGGCACGATCGATATCAAGTGATTCGATAGTCTCGAAGTCCGGGCGGCCGTCCCTGTCAAACTTCAGGGCGCACATCTGATAGTAATCATCAAGAGAGAGGAATTCAGCCTTACGTCCGTGTGCGCTGAGGCCGGCTGCCAGTCTCATGGTAAATGTTGTCTTACCTGAAGAAGTGGGACCTGATACGAACACGGCACGCTTCGTTCTGTCAGCACAGAATTCTTCGACTATAGCATCAGTCCTCGATACGAAGGTTCTCTCACACTCATGAATGAACTCGGGGAGCTTCTTGGCTCCGAGGTGTTCTTCGAGCTCTTCTACGGTTATATCCAGTTTATCGTTAAGTTCTGCCATAATATCTCCTCGAAAGAGTTATCGGAGCATTACTTCCGATAACGGAAGAATCTCCTGAGGACAACTCTCTCTATCATCCAATCATATGCATACTGCAAATATCTTACCGTCATGAATACCATTCCCGGTATAAGAACGGCTGCCGCCAGGATAAGAACGGCAATAAGCACGGTATGCACTCCTCCGACAATAACGCCCATTACCGTAGCGAACGATCCGGCTTTGCCTGCGAACTTATCCGTATAATCCTCAAGAGTGTTGTTCAGATAATCCATCAGATAGTCCTGGAGTTCTCCCGGCTTAATGGGGATCACTCTCAACATCAGCATGACCGATATGTCCGTTACGAGAAATGCCTTAAAAAACTTCTCAGCCAATACAAGTAATTTGCCCCAGATGGGCATTCGATAATACCTGAAACAAATGAACGGACAAGCTACGACGAGCAGGCTCAAAAGGACTATCTCAAGAGTAGTGACCTTGCCGAGACCCATGAGAAAAGTCTTCATAAGGAAGTTATAAAGAACAATAACATCCGTCAGAAGACCATACAGAATAAACAGACCCGCGTGGCTGCGGTTCTCATAGTCGGTATCGCTCCAGAGCTTACCTAAGAGAAGTCCTTCTGTATAGTCCACTTTTACCTCCTTGGACGCAAGTCATACAAAGTAATTCTATCACAACAGGTGTCTTATGACACGTTTCTTGTCACCGTAATCTGAACGTGCATTCAGTGGTATCTTCGATAATGGATTTGAGTTTACTCCAGTCCTTGGGGAAGTTCTTGGTGTGACTGCTGACGAAGGAACTACCGTCATCGTAGATTACCGTGATCTTCCAGTAGGACGGGTTGGCAGTCGGCTTGCCGACTTTCTCGAAGTCGCCGCTGTTATAGGCCTCCATCCACTTAAGCATCCCGGAAGCCGGCAGACGATCCTTTATTAGCTGAAGCTTGGACGGTGTCAGGGATTTGCAGAAATTGTTGTTCCACATATAGCCGTCATTCCAGGAGATCATGTTCTTCCCGAAATCATATTTGACCTTATACCCTCCTCCCGAGAAAGAACTGATCTCCACCTCGAGTATCGTTATAGAATCGTATGACTGTTCCTTATCTGCCATTATTGTCCCCTTTACCCGATATTAACGCCGAACACGGAGCCCGACTTGGTACCGATTATCATCATGTTTCCGTAAACAGCAGGAGAGGCCTCGAAGATTATGCCCGATGTCGTCTCATTCTCTGTTCCGATAAACCTTGAAGTCTGTATATATGTAATCCTCTCGCCGTTCAATCCGTTGACCAGATGGATCTGACCCAATGAGTCGCCGATAACGATATAGGCGTTGCCGTTCTCGTCGTAGCAGTCAACAGGTGAACTGTAGGAGTAGATATTCATGTCATATGACCAGTTTGTAGTACCGTCGAGCTTGTTGAAGGCAACCAGTCTGTTACCGCTCATAAGCCCGTTCGTCATGCTGAATGGGAAGATGACCAGATCCGAGATGTTCTTCTTGCCGATTATCGGATTGCCGAGACATCCGCCGGTCTGGTCTGTATCGGATGTCTCACCGTTATAGGTATAACAGGGAACGGAATTCTGCCAGATGATGGCTCCGGTAAGTCCGTTGATCTTATATACGTAGGCCGCTCCGGAATACTCTCCCTGACCGCCCTGATTGTCGACCTCAGTGCCGACATAGACGCAAGGGATGCGGTTCCCGTTCTCATCTGTCTCCTCGTCGATAACGGGAGTGATATCGGAATCATCTCCGAGCTTTACGACCCAGAGCATCTCCATCGCATTAAGATCTATGCAGACAAGTTCGGCATTATTGTCGATGAAATAGCCCAGATTGCCATATACGGCTATGGAGCTCTCGATACCGAGGTAGGCCCCCTGCGTGTCATTAAATATATACTTATACCCCGTAACGACAGGCGATACTCCGACAGACTCGCCTCCCTGAGTATACGAAGTATTAAGTGCGATCGTGTAGACAATCCCGTTCTCGGCAGGCCAGATAAGAGTATCGGTGGCTGCATCGATGAGCGGTGATGAATCGAAGGCGCTCCAGTTGACCCTGTAAGGACTGTCAGCGACACCGTCATAGAAGTAGAGCCTTCTACCGTCGATGAGAGAATAGATATAGAGCCCGAACTTACCGTCATCGGCATTATCGTCTCCCTGCCCCAGGTAGAGCAGAGGATATCCG
>OMQY01000163.1 GCA_900313405.1 uncultured Eubacteriales bacterium | reverse complement strand
GGTTCTTCCTTCTCCTGTGGCTTGGCCTTACCCATACCGGCTTCTGTAGCAAGATTGGAATTGATGACAGCATCACCGGGAAGAAGGAATGTTGATTCGACATTGATCATTATGACGGTGAGGCCGTACTTTACTCCATAGTTATATGCGGAAGTAACGAGATCCCTGCATTTATTCTCAGTGCTCTGAGCCTTAACAAGGATCATATTTCTCATCTGAGCGGGCATGAGCTTTGCAACACCGAGTCCCATGAGGCAGATCTGATCATTATCCTTGAGCTTAAGTCTTACCTTCTTATCTGCCATTACAGCACCGTCCTGAGGAAGTTTACCGAGATACTGAGTAAGATTCATGCTCTCGGGGTGAGTCTTCTCCTGATCGGGAGTTATGGCGCCCATCTGGACATATCTGTGAGCGACAGTCTGCTCCTCGGTAAGAGCCATTATCTTATTGTCTCTTATAAGAACAGCCTTAGTATTACCGATATGGATGATCCTTAAGGTGTCACCTTCGATTATTGCCATGGTCATAGATACCTTAAGAGGAGTGCCTCCCTTGGCAACGACATAATTACATACCTTTATATTTAGTACATTGACGACCTGGTTAGAAAAAGCGTCAAAATCAAGTACCGGCTGACTCTGAGCTGCTGCAACTATCTTAGTTAATTCATCATTAAGCTGAATGTTGAGCATAGCTCCGAGACTGTCAGGTCCCTGAGTAGAGAATACAGCGCAGATCTGGATCGGTGATGTTGATCTTGCGGTCCTTAAGAACTCATTGGGAAAGTCCCCCTGAGTTCTGTAGAGTGTATGAAAGAATACATTCTCCTGCGGTTGATTCTGGACCTGGTTGGTCTCACAAATACATGTCGATACTGTCTTGCTCATTAGTAATAACTCCTTAAGATTCTCCCCAAATAAATGCATGCAGTTCAGGCAGCTGCTGATCCCAATCAACGACCATCATCCAGGGATCCGGCTGAACCGAATACATATTGTCGGCAGGAACTCTGTACTCTGACATGTTATCTGCCCCGCCTACTGCGTTAACACCCACTCTTGCAAGATCCAGCTGCTGCATATTGGTCTCGAACATTCCTGCGGAATCCTCGATCATGGCAAGCTGGTCAATCCTGCTCATACCCTTGACCTGATTGATCAAAGCTGTAGCTACTGTTCTCTGTCTTGATGTCCTTACAAAGTCAGAATCAAGATACCTGATCCTGGACCATCCTATAGCCTGTACTCCGGAAAGGGTCTGCGTTCCGCCTGATGATATGAACGGAGGATCGATACCGAGAAGGCTGCTCTCCTCAGCTATACAGTTATTGGCATATTTGACCTCGTCGGGAGATACGTCGATCGTAACGCCGCCGACAAGATCTATAACGTCTGCGGAACTGTTAAAGTCGAGCATGACAAATCTCTGGATATCGAGACCGAAATTTCTGTTGATTGTGTTGATCATAAGACCTACACCGCCGTAAGCATATGCGTGTGTAAGCTTATCAAGAGAAGATGAAGCAGTCTCATCCGTATCTCCGATATATACACCTGTATCTCTCATTAAGGAAATAAGCTTTACTGTATTCTCAGCCTTATTGATAGATACAACGATCATTGCATCGGATCTGCACCTGTAATCATCAGTACCTCTTGAATCGACACCGAATACGAGAATATTCTCAACATCGGGATCGATCTGATCTACCTTGATAATGGGATGATTAGGATCGACATATACCCTCGTATGTCCTCCGTCAGCCCAGGACGATGTAACATCTCCGCCTGTAAAGGATCCTTCGGTGATCTCTAATGTGTCATATTCCTCCTCCGTTACGATAGGAGTCATGACATAACCGAATCCGCCAAGCATGTTATAAAGATAAAGTCCGCAACCGGTAATTATTCCTAAAAGGCCGCATAAGAATCTGATAAATCCCCTCTTGATCCTTGCACCTTTGCTTTGTTTAACGGTGTTTTCTTTCTTTTTTGCCATAGATTAATTCCTTATTTATGTTAATCTCGCACTATTATATCACTAGCGTCGGAAATGCAAAATAATATCACTGTAACATTGAATTCCGACCATAATGGTATACTAGACCTATACAGTTTACGCTGTATAAAAAAGAAATTTGAGGAGATTTTTAATGATTAAGAGAAGATCAACAGCTTTGGCTTTAAGCGCTGCAATGCTCTTAAACCTTGCAGGTTGTCAGAAGCCGGAAGAAACAACAGTTACTACTGCTGCAACAACAACTACTGCAGAAAGCACGACAGAGGCTCCTGTTGAGACAACAATGGAACCTATCGATGTTGAGGACAGACTCTACGATCCTTCCAATCCTTTGGCAGTAAATCCTATTACAGGTATTCAAGATATGGATCCCGCAAATGTTGGTATGAGAAGTGTTGCAATCGTAGTTAATAACTGCCGTGCTGCAATGCCCCAGAGAGGTATCTCTCAGGCTGATACCATCTATGAGTATGAGACAGAGGGCGGACAGACTCGTCTTCTCTGCGTTTTCGCAGATGTTAACGAAGTTCCCGAGATCGGTTCACTCAGAAGTGCACGTATCGTTGCTTCCGATCTTGCCGCTGGTACAGATTCCATCTTTATCCACTACGGAAGGAATCCCCGTGTTCCCGATCATCTTGCTATCTGGGGTATCGATCACATCGACGGTAATAACTGCAGTGCAGGTTCCAACAGCGTAAGAAATACTCAGGACGGTTATGTACAGCTTTCCGACGGACTTTTCTTCTGGAGAGATTCTACATGGCTTTCACAGAGAGCTCTCGAGCATACAGCTGTATCTGACGGTATGCACATCTCCGAAGGTATCGATTACTTCAGCATCAGAAGAGAGACAAACTTTGTTCCTACACAGGAAGATCCGTTCCCCGAGAGGATCTTTAACCTTGTTCCCGGTGATTCCGTTGATATCGCTAACGGTGCTCCCTGCTACAATGTTAACGTATATATTTCCGGAACTAACTCTGATGCACTCTTCCAGTATGACGAAGAGACAGGTCTTTACTACAAGAGTCAGTACGGTAACCCTCAGGTAGACCTTACAGTACAGGAGTCCAACAGTGCACTTCTTGCTGAAGATCCTGATGCTGAGACAGCATGCGATCAGATCGCAGTAGAAAACGTATTCGTTCTCTATACAAATATCTGCGGACACGGTGATACGACAGTAGACGTTTATTTTGAGGACGGCGGCGAAGGTTACTATATCTCTGACGGCAGAATGGTTCACCTCACATGGGTCAAGGACCAGCCTACTGATAAGATCAGAGTCTACAACGATGCCGGCGAAGAGATCGAAGTTAACAGAGGCGTAAGCTATGTTTGTATCGTTGACCAGGATTACTACGGAATGAGCACATATTCCGAGACAGCTGACGGACAGATGGTCACTTTAGGTTAAGTTCAATAGTTTATTGAGTATGAAAAGAGGTGTTTCCACAAGGAAGCACCTCTTTTTTATTGTTTAAATCTATATTCAATAATATCAGTTGTTAGAACTTCTTATAATGATCTCATCAACGAGCTCATTACCCTTCCCTGATTCGATAAACTTCTCATATATCTTTTCAGCGACTTCCGTACGAAGTCCGGACTTCTCCTTGAACTTGGCAAGAGTAGTCTTGTTACCGCTCATATAAATGGACGGATCGACATGCACATAAGTAAGTCGACGACCTCTCTTATCAAATAACAGTTCGTTTGCAAGAGAAGTATCTTTTGCAGTTAAACAGATCACCAGAGCTATAACAGATACAAGAGCAGAGATTATCAATGACGCGATAAAAAAGCCTTTAGATAAGCCTCCGGCATTAAGACCAATGACCATAAGTATAAGAAGAGTCAAACCGAAAGCAACAGGTACGGCCGTCCTTAGATTCTTCATCTTCTGCTTCTTGAGGCACTTGTCACAGAACGATTCCCTGCATACTCCGGCAAAGCGTTCATAGATCGTCGTAGTAGTCTTTCTGGCTACTACATATTCCTTAGTCTCAGAAGAAGTTCTTCTGTCTACAACCGCAAACCGGTAAGTCTTATCTGCCTCTTCTGAATTACATATCACGCAACTTGCCATGATCCACCTCCACACAAACATTCAACGAATGGTAACCTAACGGTTTTTTTCTGTCAACAAAGTGGAGCCGTCTTCAGTTATACGTGTTGTTCAATTATATCAATAATCTCTAGATACTCTTCTCAACATAAGACAAAATGAACCGCTAAAGATAAAAGCAACGGCAATAATGACAATATGAAGATTAGTTTGCTCTCCCGTAGAAGCTACAGATGCAGAAGTTGTAGCAGCTGACTGATTTGTCTGAGCCTCTTGTGTACCGTACTGACGGACTGCGCCCTGAACCTGCGCGCTCTCAGACGCAGAGGTTACAGTATCGGATGAAGAAGCAGTCCCACTCGTGTTCATCATTGTTTCTGAAGCAGTTGTATTTTCTGTAACAGAAGTCTCTGAAGATGTAATAGCGAGTGTAGCAACGGCAG
>OMQY01000044.1 GCA_900313405.1 uncultured Eubacteriales bacterium | reverse complement strand
GAAGTTTTTCGATCGGAAAGCCGGCTTCATATCGCGCGAATTTCTGCCATTGTTCATCAACATGAGGCGCGACGGCTACGACTGGGATGCCGCCTGGGACGACGGGAAACTCAAATATAAAGAAAAGTGCATCATGGATCTCTACGGCCCCGCGGAATCAGCGCGAAAGGGACACAAGGGGATACTCTCATTCGAGATCAAGGATAAGGCGGGATTCGGCAAGGACGGACACAAGAACTTTGACGGGACGCTCACGGACCTTCAGATGCGGATGTACCTGTGCGTGCGCGGCTTCGGTCAGCGCGTCAACCGCGACGGCGACCCCTACGGCTGGGCAGTCGCGCGCTACGCCATGCCCGAACAGATCTGGGGATATAAGGCAGTGACCTCCTGCTACAATGAGGAACCCAAGGAGTCGGCGGCTCGCCTGATCTCCCACATGCGGCAACATTGGCCCGACGCCGACGAGAAGACTATCCGCAAAGTGCTGGGCGTGAAGAAGTAGGGCACTCGCAGTTCCGGCATGAGACAGGCTCAGGCAAAAGGTGATACAATATAACCCTGATACTACGCGTCTGTCGTCGGATATCGCAGGAGGATAGGAAGATGAGATCATCAAAAGAATTCTTTGAGAGACTTAATGAAGACGAGGCTTTTGCCGGCGAGTTTACGGCGGCTGTTCAGGCTGAGAGGGATGCCGGTGCCAAGGATTATCTGGAAGCTATGATCCCGGCTGCTGCCCGGATGGGATATGAACTTTCCGAAGAAGAGCTAACGAAGATAATGGAATCGTACCAGGAGCAGCTGACGGATGAAGAGCTCGGCAAGGTTGCAGGCGGAACATCCTGTTTCATGTCGACGGTGAGTATTACTATCATCTCCACCACGATACTGTCCTCCGTTGCCACCACGATAATCGGAACAGAAGGGACTTTCGACGATCAGGGGCAGTCATGATCAAAGGCTCGGGGGGGATAATTAGTTCTCCATTTGCCTCTTGAGAGGTGTATCATTATCTATATATTTTTTCGAAAGCAGGGATATTTATGCATATTTTGAAGAAGCTGGCTGTCACGCTCATTACTGTTGCGATGCTGTTTACGATGGTGCCCGGAGCGAAGTCGGATGCGGTGGAGTATAAGAATGAGGGTGTGGCAAGTTTTGTTACGAGGCTTTACAGCGTTGTTCTCGGAAGGACCCCGGATGAGGTCGGAATGAATGACTGGTACAACAAACTGACGAGTCATGAGCAGACGGCGTCTGAGGTTGTAAGAGGATTCTTCTTCAGTCAGGAGTACCTCGACAAGGAGAAGGATAATTATTCATATATCCTGGATCTTTACAGGTGCATGCTGAACCGCGAAGGCGACCCGGCAGGGATATCTTACTGGAAGGTAAGGCTCGATGCGGGTGTCCCGAGGATCAACGTTCTGAAGGGCTTTGTCGATTCAAAGGAGTTTAATGAGCTCTGCGCGAGCTACGGGATCACAAAGGGCACTGTCGATGTCGAGACGTCGTCCGAGTCATATATGAAGGTCTATGATTTTGTCGTAAGGCTCTATGAGAAGGCGCTCGGCAGATCGCCTGATTATGCAGGTCTTGTTGATTGGCAGCATAAGCTCATTACGCATGAATATACGGGCACGGATGTTGCTTACGGCTTCATCTTCAGCCCTGAGAACCTGGCTAATACAGAGGGGGATAATTCCAAGTTCGTCACTGTTCTTTACAGAGCGATCATGGGAAGAGAGCCTGATGATGCGGGTCTGGCCGATTGGGTCGGACAACTGGATAATGGAGCCGAGAAGGAAGATATCTTTGCCGGATTCGTTAACTCTTCCGAGTTCGCGGCACTGTGTGAAGAGTACGGGATCGTTAAGGGGGATTACAGATTGGGAAGGACTATTGATCCGAATAAGCCGATGATAGCGCTTACCTTTGATGACGGGCCTGCAGTCGGAACGACCAGGATCCTGGATGCTCTTGAGGCCAACGGACAGGCAGCGACTTTCTTTGTCGTAGGATCTAATGCCAGGATCTATCAGGAGACTCTCGCACGTGCAGACGAACTCGGATGCGAGATCGGTAATCATACGTATAATCATCCGAACCTGACACGCTGTACCGTATCCGAGATACAGTCGGAGATCAATTCGACCAATGACTACATCCGTTCGGCAACCGGACATAATGCGACTGTCATGAGGCCTCCTTACGGTGCCAATAACGAGACAGTGCGTCAGACTGTCGGTCTGCCCCTGATCCTCTGGAGCATCGATACAAGAGACTGGGAGACACGTAACACACAGTCAACCATCAATAATGTACTTAATAACGTAAGAGACGGAGATATCATACTTATGCATGATATCCACGCTTCTACCGTTGATGCGGCCGTTTACCTCATTCCCGAGCTCGTATCGAGAGGATATCAGCTTGTTACGGTAAGCGAGCTTGCCGAATACAGAGGCGGACTTACGGCAGGTACCAACTACTACAGCATCAGACCCTGATGAGTTATTCCCGGCACAAATACGGTTAGAAAGAGTTTAAAGATAATGGATTATTTTATTGCACCCGGACAGACACAGTATAAGGCTAATCTTCACAGTCACAGTGTCAGATCCGACGGACACACGACCCCCGAGGAGAGTGTTAAGAGACACAAGGAGCACGGCTACTCGATCCTGGCGATCACGGATCACGAGGCTCCGTGTGATCATTCGGCGCTGACGACGGATGACTTCCTGTTGATCACGGGATATGAAGCATATATCCGTCCTTCGAAGATCTGTAAGGGCAATCACTATAAGCCTGAGATCCATCTTAACCTTATCGCGAAGGAGCCGGATAATGTTAATCTCATCGGATATAACCCGGTATGCTGCAAGTACATCAACATAATCGAACAGATGAAGCTTCCGCACCCGGATAAGCTGTGGAACCGTAAGTTTACGGTCGAGTATATCCAGAAGTTCATCGACTCTGCCGTGCGTAACGGTTATCTCGTATCGCTCAATCATCCCTGCTGGTCGATGCAGGCTACGGAAGAGCTCCTTCAGCTTAAGAATTACTACAGTGTTGAGATCTTCAACTACGCTTCAATGTTGGTCAGCGGGTATGCCGAGAACATGCCGGTATATGATGCGATACTCAGATCGGGTAATATGGTATACTGTCACGGGTCAGACGATAACCACAATGAGTATCCGCTCGATCATCCGTTGTCCGACTCCTTCGGTGCGTGGACTATGATCATGGCGGATAAGCTCGATTATCCGTCGGTCATCAAGGCTCTCGAGAATGGTAACTTCTACGCCAGCACCGGCCCTGAGATCAAGGTCCTGGGACGTGAAGGCAACAAGTTCCATATCGAGACATCGGATGTCAGGCGTATCACGATGCATGTGACTCCGAAGCTGTCACGTGTCGAGATGGCTCTTAAGGGGCAGACAGTCAATTCGGCTGACTTCAAGATCCCGGCGGGTGCACCCTATGTGTATTTCTCGGCGATCGCAGAGGATGGTACAAGAGCATATACGCACGCGTTCAAGGTGTGAGCCGTGAGCCGGTCCGCCGGCCGGTATAAGACGCGGGTGTGAAGCGACTATAACGTCCGTCCCCAAGGAGGTTTATGTTTAAGAAATATCTGATAGCTTTTCTGATCTCGATGGTCCCGCTCGTTGAGCTGCGTGCCGCGCTGCCTATCGCGCTGGCTTCGGGGATCCCGACACTCAATGCTTATATAGTATGCATCATCGGCAATATGCTGCCGGTACCGTTTATATTCTTTTTCGCGCGCAAAGTGCTCGAGTGGGGCGCTGATAAGAAGTATACCGCGAAGTTCTTTACGTGGTGTCTCGAGAAGGGACATCACGGCGGTGAGAAGCTCAAGGCAAAGGCGGGAAGAGGACTTTATATTGCACTCCTTCTCTTTGTAGGTATCCCGCTTCCGGGCACGGGCGCATGGACAGGCACCCTCGCTGCCAGCATCCTCGATATGGAGTTCAAGAAGAGCGTTACCGCCGTTATGTGCGGTGTCATCCTGGCGGGTATCATCATGGGTACCGGCACCAAGATCGTTATGTTCATAGCGGATCTTGTCTGATACGGAGGGACTATGCGTAAGTTTGTCGTCAGTTCTGAGCTTAACGGGGAACATGTCGTTAAGGCCGCGGGGAAAGCGTTCCCGGGGCTTAAGGCTGCCGATCTCTACAAAGCGCTCAAGCATAAGGACATAAGGATAGACGGCAAGCGTGTGTCGCAGGATATGGCAGTGTATGAAGGACAGGAAGTACAGGTGTGGCTTCCGGATGCGCTTTTCGACGGGGATGGAGACAGGATCACGGAAGGGGCGAAGGATCCCGATTATAAGATCGTTGCCGAGACGGATCATCTTCTGATCATCAACAAGCGTCAGGG
>OMQY01000161.1 GCA_900313405.1 uncultured Eubacteriales bacterium | reverse complement strand
GAATATCGAGAGAAGAAACGGTGCAGATAAGCCCGTTATCCGTAAGGCTCTTGTTGAGCTCGACGGCAAGCCTTTCCAGTTCTTCGCAGCCAACAGAGAGAAGTGGGCTGTAGAGACATGCTTCACTTATCCCGGAGCTATCCAGTACTACGGTCCTTCCGAGGTTTGTGATATCACTACAAGAACACTCGCTCTCGAGAAGTCCTGATAGACAATCGACTTATATTAGTCTGATCTCAAACGCCCGCGTGTAACCCACGCGGGCGTTTTACGTCACTTAAGTCGGCAATTGTATCAAATACATATCAATCGTCACCTGTCCCCCTCACATACTCCGTCAGCATCTCGGTGATATACTGGTAATGGTGAGTCTGGTACAACTGAACCTGACAGTTCGCGACTCCGTGTGCTTCGAGACGTTCGGCCAGGCTTTGTATCCCCTCGAGCGTCGACTCGTTCTCACCGTAATACTCAGAGTAATCTGCATCCTCATACTCGCCTCCGGTGATAAGGATGGTCTTGGTATACTCAGTATTTCTGTCAAAGAATCCATACTCATCCTGATAGTCACTCCAGTCCGGCAGGCATGTAAAGTAAGGCGTCCAGAAGACAGGGCTGCCAATGATGTACGAAGAGAATGGCTGATTCTCATAGAGATCATAATTAAATGCCGCATAGTGAGAGAAGACTCCGCCCTGAGAGTGACCGAAGAACGTGCTGTTCTCAAAGTCCATAGGATAGATCTCACTCAGATACGGCATCAGATTATCGGTTATAAAATCAAGGAACTCTTTCTTCCTGACACAGAAGATATCTGCTCTGACTTCGTTATCCGTCGCATCTTCGTTATAAGAGATACCGATAGTTACTATGATCATCGGATCGCACCTGCCCTCATCCATCTCACGGCGAAGATCCACGACATCTCCGAACCTCCAGACAGCATCAGTAAGCGTGATCACCGGATACTTCTCGGAAGGATCATAATCGGCAGGAGTTATCACGTGAACGACAAACTCCTTGTCCAGTTCTTCATCGTAGATATGATACTCGGCTATACTGTCGCGAAGCTTACCGACTTCATCTCTGTTTAGTTCCCATGTGGAAGGACCGAGATCCGTATCTGCTTCACGCGCTTCGAGCATCAGATCCCACAATTCGTCATCTGTTACCGTCTCATAATCTCCCGTCATTACAGCATCGTATATTGCTACAACATTATCATACATAGCTTCAGAACCCTCAATGATCGAGGTGCCGTCTTCCGCCCTCTGCTCGATATCCAGTGCGAGCTTCGCCTTGAAGTCATCATAGTCTTCAAACTCGATAGTATAGACAAGCGGATCATATTCATCTTCAGGATAATGGAGCGAAAATGTCTCACCGGCGCCGCCGTCATAATCAACGGGAGGAAGGAGATCATAGTAGAGTGCGCCGTTTACAAAGGCGCAGTAGATCCGCCTGTAATCGTCGCCATAATCCTCCATTACCTGCTCGCGCGCGGCCAGACGTTGCTCCTCGTTCTCAAAGTCTTCCGGGTAATCATCAATATAGTCCAGCATATCCTGCTTAGTCTCGAACGAGATCGCGACACCGTCATACCCTTGGGGCCTCTCCGGCTCATATGAGTCATCCAGGAGCAGCAGATCTGTCTTCTCTGCCCGCTCAAGTTCAGTATCGGTCATATGGTTCGTAAGAGTTATCTCATCTTCACTTTTCGGAGCACAGGATGTCAGCGCCATAGCGGCAATGATCGTAATGCTCATTATACCTTTTATCTTTCTCATATCGATCATCTCCTTATCGGTTTATGATCAGATGATAATCCTTGAATTTGAGCTCCAAATGGAAGAAATATGTGTTTTATGTGGAGGGGAGTTCTATCCTTGCCAGGACATCTTCCGACTCATTGATCACAGTGCAGTTTCCTCCCTGACGATCGATTATGAGCTTGGCCAGATAAAGCCCGAGTCCGCTGCCGCCGGTCCTTCTGCTCCTTGAACTGTCCGTTCTGTAGAACGCCTCGAAAAGATGCTCCAGATCTTTCTCATCTATGTGCGCACCGAAGTTGCGGATCTCAACAATGATCTTTCCGGCATCATGCGCCGTAACGCTGACCTTCTCGCCTTCATTCGAATAGAAGGCCGCATTTGACAGGAAAGATGAGATCGCTATCTTCGTCAGTTCTTTATCCCCGTCGAAAAGCATCTTATCATCGATATCCGTCTCCATTGTGATCCCGCGCGCCTCGAACAGATCAGCACAGTCTGCGATGGAATCCGACAATACCTCACCGATATCCACTCGCGAATGTCCCATATCGTCACCTGTCTGAAGTTTTGACACCATCAGGATCTCGGCGATCAGATTCTCCATACGCTTTACAGTATGCTTCGCTTTCATCAAATAGAGGTCGCGATCCTTATACGGACCGACTTCATCGATCATGCCGTCTATCTGTCCCTCGAGTATCGTAACCGGTGTCTTAAGTTCATGTGAAGCGGCCGCGAAGAAGACAGTCTTCTGTTCTTGAAGCTCATTTACTCGGGCTATCTCCTTAAGGAGCAGGGAATTCTGCTCTTTAAGTTCCCTGAACGCATTAGACAGTCTCCCGGCCATATTGTCCAGATCATTGGCGACCTGCCCCAGCTCATCAGTTCTTTTCGAGTTGCAGCGAACATCAAAGTTCATATCGGACATAGATTCAGATACTTTACTTATCTTCCTGACAGGACGGGCGAACAGCATAGTGTACAGGAACGAACAGATGAGCGATAAGGCAGGAAGCGTAATAAGGAAGGCCGGCAGGCATTTGATCATAGTCTTCTCGACGACCTTCTCCCCTTCCAGGTAGAAGACATATGAGGCAGTATATCTGCGGTTGTTATCGAGGAAATAGAACTGTCTCTCGCCTCCGCATGTGATGACGCTCTCGTCGTATAAAATATCCTCATCTCTGTAAGCCATTCGATCTTCGGCCGAACTGATCGCCAGTTCAGAGGGTGTCTTAACAAAGTCCGGCGTAATCTGACTGAATACATTACCCGTGGTAGTGAATGCGACCGGGACTCCCGTATCCCTTATAAAGCCGTCAATAATATCTCCGCTGTCTTCTATCCTGACCTGCTCCAGCCTGTCGATCAACGCCTCAAACTTAATGTCGACATCCTCGTTTACGCTCATGTCGATGCTCTTAGGAGACGAGATGATAAGTATAGCGCAAAGCACTCCGCCAAGCACCAGCTGCATGACAAAAGTAATAAGAAACACCTTCGCTGACAGACTTGCCCTAATCCTTCGAAGCAACACGATACCCCCTGCCTCTCACCGTCTCGATGATGTCGATCCCGATCTTCCGACGGATATTCTTAATGTGGCTGTCGACGATCCTCTCATCGACATAGACGTTATAATCCCATACCATGTCCAGGAGCATGTCGCGTGTATAGACATACCCCGGGCGCTTGATCATTATGAGCAGTAATTCATATTCCTTGGAAGTGAGATCGATCTCTTTGCCGTCAACCGTGCAGAGCATCTTATCGGGCACCATCACGACTCTGTCATATGTGATCCGGTCGGCGTCATCATTACTTCTCTTACGCTTGAGTATCGCCCTGACCTTGCGCATGAATACAGGCATCGAGAACGGCTTGGTAACATAGTCATCAGCAGATATATCGTATCCTCTCATAAGTGACTTCTCATCATCGAGTGCTGACAGGAATACGATAGGAACATCTGACTTCTTCCTGATAACTTCACACACACCGAAGCCGTCGATCTTCGGGATCATTATATCCAGAATGACCAGGTCATAGGTACCTCTGTCAAATGCGCTGATCGCATCCACACCGTCCTCGGCGGTCACTACATCGTAACCGTCGGCACTTAGGTAACTGTCAAGCAGTTCCCTTATATCCGGTTCATCATCCACAACAAGTATTCTGCACATATTCTGATTATAATCCTTCATTGTGGATTTATTGTGAAGAGGATCATGCACTTCCTCATATCTTGACTTTTACCGGCCGTCTATGTACAATCGGTCTTGCTATGAAGATGCGTAAGTAGTCTCATATGACAGGTCAAGAGAGTCGTGTCACCGGCTGAGAGCACGACCCCGGGGTATGAAGATGAATTTCAACATCGGAGCGCTCTGCGAAAACGGATATTGTTTCACGATTAAGCAGATGCATGCGCAGCATTAAAGGCGCGAACAAGTGCGTGATGTGACGGGATGTCACTCTCGAACATGGGTGGTACCGCGAAGGTGCGATATAATGCGAATTCGTCCCATGGCAATGACATATTGCCGTGGGCTTTTTATTTGCCCGAGGCTGAGGATTAACAGGAGGAGAACATGGCTGATCTTAATGAATTAAGTGCAAAGCTTACTGAGATCAAGGAACAGATCACGAGTAATCTGGCTACGATCACAAGTTCCAAGGGGGTCTTCGAATACCGTAAGACCGTCATGGACAGCAAGGAAGGTAAGATCGGATCTCTTATGAGAGAGATGGGAAAGATCCCGAAGGAAATGAAGGCCGATTACGGTAAGATGGTCAACGAGATCAAGAACTGGGCACAGGAGAAGTTCGATTCGATGGATGCCGACTTCAAAGCCCGCGAGATGAAGGCGCGCTATGAGAAAGAGGCTATCGATGTCACTCTTCCCGAGAAGAAGCAGAAGAAAGGCAATCTGCATCCCAACACACAGGTAAGGAATCAGATCGTCGACATCTTCGGATCGATGGGTTTCCAGATCTATGAAGGAAATGAGATCGAGACCGATTACTACAACTTCACGGCACTCAATATCCCGCAGGATCATCCTGCCAGAGACATGCAGGATACTTTCTACTTAAGTCCCGAGTTCCTGCTCCGTACTCAGACGTCTGCAGGTCAGATCCATGTTATGGAGGCTCAGCAGCCGCCTATCAAGATCATCTCTCCCGGTAAGGTTTTCCGCTCGGATGACGATGCCACACACTCACCGATGTTCTCCCAGATGGAAGGACTCGTTGTCGATAAGGGAATAACACTCTGTGATCTTCAGGGAATGCTCGATGTCTTCGTAAAGAAGATCTTCGGAGAAGAGACCAGCACACGTCTGCGTCCTTCCTACTTCCCTTTCACCGAGCCTTCGGTAGAGGTCGATGTCAGCTGTTTCCAGTGCGGCGGCAAGGGCTGTAAGCTCTGTAAGGGCACCGGCTGGATCGAAGTCCTCGGCGCCGGCGTCGTAAACAAGAAGGTTCTCGACGGCTGCGGTATCGACAGTAATGTCTATAGCGGCCTGGCCTTCGGTATCGGTATCGATCGTATTGCCATG
>OMQY01000101.1 GCA_900313405.1 uncultured Eubacteriales bacterium | reverse complement strand
TGTATCGTCACGTCACCGCCTGTTACTGCAGCGGCGATCATATATGTTCCTGCCTCGATCTGGTCAGGGATTATCGAATATGAGAAGTTGCCGGGCAATACCGGAACACCCGTTACTCTTATAGTATCGGTACCGGCACCCTTGATCCGGGCGCCCATGGCATTAAGGAAGTTTGCTACGTCTACGATATGAGGCTCCTTGGCCGCGTTGATTATGGTCGTGGTCCCCTGAGCCTTTGCCGCAGCGAGCATAACATTGATAGTCGCACCGACACTGACTATATCGAAGAAGACCTTGGCACCCTTAAGCGGATCAGCCGTAAGCGTAATAATACCGCCCTCAACTTCTCTCGGATCGGCGCCCTTGGCACCCATTGCGGAGAATCCCTTAAGGTGAAGGTCGATAGGTCTCTGACCGAAGTTACAGCCGCCCGGCATACGGATGGATGCCTTGCCGAATCTGGCAAGCATCGCGCCGAGAAGGTAGTAGGATGCTCTGATCTTGGATACGGACGAACCCGTAGCCTTATATGTATTGATCGTTCTGGGATCGATATGGAGGATGACCGAACCTTCGGGCGCAGTCTCAGACTCGATCGTCGCTCCGATGGAACGGCAGAGTTCCACCATTACCTTAACGTCCGAGATATCGGGTACATTCTCGAGGACACATGGTCCGTCTATCATCATGGCAGCGGCAAGGACTCCCAATACAGCATTCTTGCTGCCGCTGATATTGACGTCTCCGCGAAGCGGATGGCCGCCGACTATCTTATAAGAATATGGGCTCACGTATTCTCCCCTTTGTCGTCGTAAATCTTGTCAGCCGGTGTCACGATCGGACCTGCTTCATCGAGGACCTGCCTGACCGCCGACTTCCTGGCGGGTTCTTCGGACTTCTGTCTTCTGACCGTAAAGCCCTCGAAAAGCGATGTCTTTTTCTTCCCGCTCTTATTATTATACATTTTTCGAGGAGTATTTGGGTGGATCCTGATGATTTCTTTGGATTCATCGGGGATTTTTTCTTCATTTTTGTACATCGGGCTCCTCGGAAGGATAGTCTGGGTCAGGATCTTACGGGCTTCTTCCTTCTGGAGAGCCGCCTGCTCCGCCTCAGGATCGACTGTAACTTCCGGGGTTGTGATCGCTTCGGATGTCTCGTCCTCAGCCTCGATCCCCTCGGTTTCTTCATCGAAGTCTTCATCATCCTCATCGTAGAATTCGTCATCGAGCATGGTCATCTCTTCGACGAGCTCCCTGTATCTGTCCTTACCGATCTTCGTCAGAAGGCCCGTAAGTGCTTTATCATGCGCTTCCTTATCGCCCGAGACACAGTTCTCGAAGGCGTCTGCTTCTTCCGTCACATCGTCATATCCCATCGATCTGACCGCTTCGACAGTCTGGAGCCCCATAAAATCTGCTGCTCCAAGATAATACTGATTGTCGCTCACCACGCCTGCGACAGCATCATCATATACACTCTTGAATACGTTCTGTGCCGAGGGCAATACGAAAGTGAATGTCGCCCCCTGCCCCAAGTTGGATACGACATTGATCGTTCCTCCGTGCATATCGGCAACTTCCTTGGCAATTGCCAGACCGATCCCTGAACCGCCTACGTCCCTCGCGCCGGAATTATCGACTCGATAGAATCTCTCGAAAAGGTGATCGATCGAATCCTCGGGTATACCACGCCCGTTATCTTCAACCTGTACGGCAACCCGGTCATCAATAGGAGCAATACTGATATTGATAACATGAGGCTGCATCTTCCCTTCATAGTCGATATACTTAACGCTGTTCGTCAAAAGGTTGATTATCACGCGCATCACCAGATTCGGATTGCCGTAAACGAGCGGATAAGCATCAGGCGCAGGCAGATTGATATGGACCCGGTCGCGTCCGGGATAATCAGCTATGTTATTTACTGCCTTGTTTACGATGTCTCCGAGGTCCAGGATGCTCATGGGTACATTAGCCGAACACATGGACAGGATCAGGAAGTCCTGGACGATATCCTGCATCCTTACGGCATTCGATACGATCCTGTTGCCCCATTTCTTGATCTCATCATATGTCGGGACATTGTCCGGAGTAATATTATTAACGAAAAACTCCGAAGCTCTTATTACCGTCAGCGGTGTCTTAAGTTCGTGAGAAACATTTGCCGCCAGATCCTTCTGCCTTCTCTCATCATCCTTGATCTGAGTAATGTCATCAACAATGACTATATCGAGCATATCGGATCCGAGAGCCCTTCTTAAGACCTTGATCTCATATATCTTACGGCCGACACAGTAATTGGCGCGGATGATATTATCATCATTCTCCGCGTTCAGAAGATAACCTGATTTAAGATGATTATCCTGGTCATATGCCTCCAGAAAAGCATTGATATCACGGGGGATGCTTCCGCTCCTTCCGAGGAAACCGGGAAGTTCATATACGGTCTGATTGGAATAGAGCGCTCCGTCGGCGCCATAAGCTATAACGCCGAGATTGACGTTGTCGATTATCGAACCCTTGATAAGACCGGCATGCTCGAGCTCTCTGACTACGCTGTCGACACGCTTACGAAGCAGGACATTCCCGATCAGATATCCGACAAATAACGATATCAGTATCAGGATCCCGACAGCGACAAGAGCAAGTGCAATGTTCTCGCTGATGATCGTTCTGACGGATAACAACATGTGATCGCCCTTTACGTGAGGTCCTTAGGGAAGTAGTATCCTGAACCTCTCCTTGTGAGGATATATTTGTACTTAGGCTGATTAGGCTCGATCTTCTTTCTCGTACGTCTTACGGTAACATCAACAGTCCTGACGTCACCCGAGAAGGCATAGTTCCATACCTTGGTAAGGAGCTCGTCTCTCGTGCAGACACGACCGGCGTTATTCTCAAGGTACTGAACGAGCTTAAACTCATTGGAAGTAAGATCGCAGCTCTCACCGTTTACGAAGACCTGCATGGCATCAAAATCGATAACGAGTTCTCCGCCGCCGTATATATGCTTGGATCCGCTCTCGGCATCAG
>OMQY01000185.1 GCA_900313405.1 uncultured Eubacteriales bacterium | reverse complement strand
TATATCGACAGCACTGTTATGAGCAGTGATATGCATATCGGGAACCATACCGGAAAACCGATGACGAGAAGAACTACCGCCCACACCGGCATCTTCTGATCACGATTGACCTTATCCTTAACGAGCTTATTGAGCGGGATCTCCCTCATTATATGTTCGACCACGCTGTCAACCGTACCGATGCTGCTTACTGCCTCTTCCTCGGTCATCCCGTCTTCCGTACGGTCATCGATCATCTCGGTATAAAAAGCCAGACGGTCTTCGATCTCCTGCGCAGGCAGTCCATTGAGCCTGTCTCTCAGCTGCTCCGTAAATTCCTTCTTATTCATCTGATCCATCCTCCCCGGCGATAAAACGATATATCGATTCGATCTCTTTCCAGTCATTGCGGAATTCATCGATACGTCCTATCCCTTTAGCGGTAATGTGATAATATTTGCGAAGTCTGCCCTGGTGTTCCGCTGTGCGGACACTGAGCATCTTGGCATCCTCAAGCCGCTTCAGGATAGTGTATAAAGTGGATTCTGACAACTCGACATAGGGCTTTAAGTCCTTGATGATCTTATAACCGTAAGAATCTTCGTTCCGGATCGCCGAAAGGACACAGGCATCCAGAAGTCCGCGCTTCAATTGATTATCCATCTTATACCTCCTCTCACGTGATACTCATTATTATGATATACATCATATCGCGAGGTATATTTCGTGTCAAGCACAAATTTTAAAAGGGGCTTCGTGAGCCCCTTTCTGACTTATGATCCAATCGTATTATAAGTTTCAGCTTGCAGCGTTATTAAAAGTCGTTACAAGAGCCGAATCGACATCACCGCTCGAGAAGGCGTTTGTGAGTCCGGACTGCAGCGTGTCGATCTTATCCTGCGGGAAGACTGTTCCCGTGTTGCTTCCGAACACCCAAGTCCACGACCAGCAGCCTTCAGAATTGAGCTGATATACGATGACTACATGATCCTGATCGCTGAAGTTATTGGAATAGAGATCACGGGCATATTGTCTGAAGTCATCGCCGGAGAGCGAATCCCTGATCGTGAAGATCGCAGGACTTACTCCTGTTGAACTCTCGAACGAAGACATGGCAGAATTCACCGAAGCCTCATCCGCTATTACACCGGCATTGTCCTGTATATAGGATCCCGATGACATGGAGGGCGTATCGTTTGCAGGCTGCTGAGTCGGAGCTGCGGCAGCTGTCGTCTCGGAAGGCGCAGTCGTCTCGGAAGTCTCCGTCGTCTGTGTGGTCTGAGTGGTCTCAAGAGTCGGTGTTGTCGGGATCGTCGCTTCCGTTTCAGCACCCTCTTCAGGATCGGCAGCTGCTATCTGCTGCTGTTCGCGGTCAGCAAGGATCGGCGCCAGAGCCTCCGTGCTCTGAACCGGTACCGTCTGTTCACTGTTCTGTAATGTAACGGCAGTCTCCGAGCCTGCGCTCTGCTCTCCGTAGTAAGGGATCGGAGCAACATCCGTTTCCTGCTTTTTGCAGCCTGCCGAACAAGCGATCAGCATCGCTGCCGTTAATCCGATGGATATGACACGTGCCTTTTTCATAAGCTTATTCTCCGTTCTAAAGTTTTAGACTCTTTTCTAATATAATTATAGAACGATACATATTTCTTAATTTACGGTCATGTTAATTCTTGTTGTCATGTTAAATGCAGACTGCCAATATAAAGCCCCGGCAGGTCTATTGCCGGGGCGATCATCAAACAGGTTTCCGTTAAAAGGTCAGAGAAGCGGAGTATCGTTATACTGCGTCCTCTCACTCTTGTTGATGTGGATGAACATGTTGTGGAGAAGGTTAACGCTCGAGAGGATGACTTCACCCTGATTGAGCTTCCTTACATGCTTGATGGAATAATCATCCAGATGGCTCTCGACCGCATGGATCTCATCGTTCAGCATGAGTCTGTGGATGAGCAGCGTACCGATCTGTCCGAACAGTACCGGAGACACGTCCTTCGGATTCTGAGTCGTAAGATAAAGGAATATACCCTTCTTACGTCCCTCTCTTGCAAGGATCGTCAGACCGCCGTGGAATTCCTTATCGGAATATCTGGACTTCGAATATCTGTGAACCTCATCAATGAAGAAGACGAACGGACAGATCTCATCTCTCGAGATAACGAAATTACTTACAAGATCGATGACCATTCCGCCGATACCTTCCGAAGCGCCCAAGGTGGATGTATCGATATAAAGACTTGCATCAGGCAGATGTACGAACTCTTCGATAACATCGAGGAGGTTATACATTCCGGGATCGTTGGAGAAGAACTTAAGGAAACTCGTATTCGTCATCTGATACTGGATCTTCTGTACGAGAGACGCGTTGGAATTAGCCTTAAGAGCATCATAGCTGTACTTGAAGCTGTAATTCGTATCCCTGTCGGGCTCACATACGGATTCAGCCTGTATCTGTTCAGGCAGGAGTTCGATATCAAAATCGGTGTCTTCATTGGAGACCGATGCCAGGTTCTCCTG
>OMQY01000285.1 GCA_900313405.1 uncultured Eubacteriales bacterium | reverse complement strand
TTGGCGGGTTCGCCGTCCAGATATATTGCTACAACGCCGGGGCGTGCAACATCATATGTCTTACCGAGCAGCTGCTTAGCGAGCTCTCCGCCGCCTTCACCGATCGCCATGGTACCGAGCGCGCCGTAACGTGTGTGGCTGTCGGAACCTAAGATCATGCCGCCGACTTCAGCCATGCACTCACGCGCATACTGGTGGATGACAGCCTGATGAGGGGGTACGAATACGCCGCCGTATTTTTTGGCGCAAGACAGGCCGAACACGTGGTCGTCCTCGTTGATCGTGCCGCCGACCGCGCACAGGGAGTTGTGGCAGTTGGTCAGGACATAAGGCAGAGGGAACTCCTTGAGGCCCGACGCCCTCGCGGTCTGAATGATGCCGACGAAAGTAATATCGTGCGAAGTCATCTTGTCGAACTTGATCTTCAGGTTCTCGGTATCTCCGCTCGTATTGTGCGCCTGCAGGATGGAATATGCCATCGTGCCCTTGGCGGCTTCTTCCTTTGTAGTTGTAACGCCTCTGGATGCGAGCTCGCCTGCGACATTGGCGTCATCGGGAACCAGCGTCCTGCCGTCTATCAGGTAAGCACCTGTCTCGAATAAGTTGATCATAGTAATCATCATCCTTAGATTATTTAGTATCGCGCGTGTGCGCCAGAAGAGTATAACACATAATCGTAATAATACGTTAATCTCAATGAAGTTTGCCCCGGGCAAGGCTGTGCTATTCTGATAAAAATGAGTATCAAGAGCGCGGCAGGCGCGGGAAGGCGGTCACTATGGATTACGAGACTATCGAATTTATCAGACAGAAAGCCCTGAGACACCCCGAAGCTTATCGCTACACATTGGCTTGCCTTACAAGGCGCGACGGCATACTCGAATCCATCGACGAGATGGGCGTGCAGCACGATTCGCTCGAGGCCGAGAGCCACATAAGATACGCGATCGAATTGGAGAGCTGTGATGCCATGCTCGAAAAGGTCTTTGAGATGGAACTCGGCCGCTTCGAACAGGAAGATCTTCCGGCAGCCATCTGACGCCTCGAGCAGCGCTTACGATGCTCCTCGCGCCCGAGTGCGGCGCATATATTCGCAGAAAACCGAATAAGATAGTATAATGTCCTTGTGGAATAGATACAGGGATAGGAGGTTTCTGCGCTATGAAATGTACAAGTTGCGGCGTCGAGATGGGTGACGCCAAGTTCTGTCCGGACTGCGGAGCGAAGAGGGTGATCTCGCCGGCTAATATTTTCGCTACTGATCATCCTGACTCGGAAGCGGCTTCTGCAGCTGCGTCATCTGCGGCGGCCCCGGTCGCGCCTGCCGTTTATGACGCGCCCGAGGAAGAGAAGAAGCCCGGATTCTTCAGACGTAACCGAGTGGCGATAATCGCTATCATCACGGTGCTCATCATCGCGGCCGTGATCATCGTTATCGCGGTCTTGAAGGAGAAGGACAAGGACGACAAGAAGACTCAGCCGTCGCCTGAGAGGTGGGAGCAACTTCGTGAGGAGCGCGAGGCCCTGCACGAAGCTGAGCGTCAGGAGAAGGAAGAAGAGGCCAGCCAATATGACTTTGACTGGGATCTTGATTACGACTTCAGTGACATCGATGACATGGACGCCTTCATCAATGCGATAACCGGCGGTCAGATCCAGGGCATGTCCCAGTACATGTCGCCCGATATGCAGGACGCGCTCGAAGAATACCTGGAAGTTTTCCAGATGCTCGACGACCTCGATATGTCCAATCTCGACCAGTACGTCGACCAGATCAACCAGATCTCGTACGATCTCTCCGGCATCGATATCTCCGGCATCTATTCCGGTGACCCTGATGCAGCTTATGAGGAGATCATGCAGCAGATGGAAGAGCTTTTCGGCGATGATGCCGACCTTGACTGGGACGTTGACGAAGACCTCGACGTGTCATGGGATGTCGAGGACGATGAAGTCGTGACCACGTATGATGATCAGGAAGAGGCCGAGAACTGAGCTCTTGAGC
>OMQY01000160.1 GCA_900313405.1 uncultured Eubacteriales bacterium | reverse complement strand
GAGAAGGTTGGTATCGGAGCCGTTATCTATACATATGTAAAGTCCGGTCGTGAACGTGATATCGTCTTCTCATGGGAAGAGATGCTCGACTTCGAGGGTGACACTGCTCCTTATCTTATCTACACATATGCCAGAACGAGATCTATCCTTCGTAAAGCGGCAGAACAGGGACTTGAGCCTGCTACCGATAAGGACTCGCTGAGTCTTTTGGTATCGGATGACGAATACAGTGTAGTAAGAAGTCTCGGGGACCTTGAAGAGGCTATACGTAAGGCCGCTTCGAGTAATGAGCCTTTTATGCTGTCACGTCAGATCGCTCAGATCGCACGTAATTACAACCGCTTCTATAATAATTCAAGTATTCTCGGAGCTGAGAGCGAAGAACTTAAGAAGGCAAGGCTCTCTATGTGTGAGGCGGTCTGCGATGCACTTAAGTCCGGACTCAATCTCTTAGGTATCGATGTAGTCGAAAGGATGTAATCATATGACTGAGAATCATAGTCCCGCGACCGTAATGCCTGAGTTCAAGAGCCTTAAGTATGAGAGACCCAGTGTTGACCGATTCCGCGAAGTCGTACGGGAAGTCAGACTTCGTATCATGACTTCTCAGGATCCTGATGTTGCCGCTGAGGCGCTCTTGGAGTACGAAAAGGAACTGAGTAAGTTTGATACGGCTTATGCTCTTTGCAATATCCTGCACGACATGGATACTTCCGATGATTACTATACAGAAGAGTTGGAATTCTTTGATGAAGCTTCTGCTTCTGTAAGTGAATTGTCTGCGGCAGTCCTTACGGGAATGCTTAATTGTCCTTGTGCCGATCAGTTACGAGCCAAATACGGGGATATGATCTTCAAGAAGGCTGTTAATCATAAGGAGACCATATCCAAGGAGATCATCGATGAGCTTACCCGCGAGTCCTCACTCGAGAATGACTATGGTCAGATCCAGTCGGAAGCAGAAGTGGATTTTGACGGTAAAAAGCTGAATCTGAGTCTCCTGATGCCTTATATCGAATCAACTGACAGGGAAGTCAGAAGAAGCGCATTTAACGCGCTGGACAGCTATTATATGTCTGTTAAAGAGACTTTCGATAAGATATATGATGATCTTGTTAAGGTCAGGACTGAGGCTGCACGTAAACTGGGTTATGCATCATTTACGGAACTCGGTTACAAGAGGATGGAACGTTATGACTATGATCGTGATGATGTTGCTCGATTCAGGGAAGCAGTTGTCAAATATATTGTTCCTATCACTGTTAAGATCAGAGAACTGCAGAAGGAAAGATTGGATGTTGATGAACTGATGATCTATGATCAGTCTTGTCTCTTCAGATCCGGTAATCCTGTCCCCAAGATCCCGGGGAATAAGTATGATAAGGTCGCCGGTGATTTCTTCGGAAGGATATTCGGTGTAAAGCCCAGTTTTTTCCATGTCCTCTCCGAGCACGGCTTTACTGATCTGCTGTCTCGTAAGAATAAGTCTACCGGCGGTTATTGTATGTATCTGGAGGACTATTCGATCCCGTTTATCTTTATGAACGGTAACGGAACCGCCGATGATGTTGCTACTGTGGTCCATGAGGGCGGTCATGCATATGCTGCTATCAAATCGGCTGAGATATCGCCTTTTATTGAATGTCTGTCACCGACACTGGAGACATGCGAGATACATTCCACATCGATGGAATATCTGTCTTATCCTTTTATGGAGATGTTCTACGGGAAGAATGCCGATCAGTACAGACAGCTTCACATGACCGACGGTCTTCTTTTCCTGCCTTACGGTTGTATGGTCGATGAATTCCAGCACATTATCTATGATAACCCGGATATGACACCTGACGAGAGACACGGAGTATGGAAGTCGCTTGAAGAGAAGTATCAGCCCTTCAATAAGTATGATGAAGGTCAGCCTTTTCATGCAATGGGCGGTGCCTGGATGAAGAAGGATCATATCTTCACGACGCCTTTCTATTACATTGATTATTGCCTGGCACAGATCTGTGCATTGCAATTATGGGATGAAGAACAGAAGGATCATGATGCTGCCATGATCAAATATAATGTTCTCTGCGAGAGCGGCGGAACGGATACTTTCCTTAATCTGATAAAGGCCGCAGGACTGGAGTCACCGTTTGAGACTGATGTCATCAAGCGTTTGGCTTACAGCACCTGCCGTTTCCTTGAATTATGAAACTGCCTGTAAGCTTCATTGACAGAATGGACGAGTTCTTCAAGCGTTCCGGAATATCCGCGGACGGTTTTGAAGCGAGTTTTGATGCGGAGCCTCGAAAAGGAATAAGGATCAATACTCTGAAGAGTCCGGCAGACATGTTTCCCGATATCATGAGAAGCCTCGGAGAGGACTTTGATCCTGTACCTTGGTGTAGCTGCGGATTCTATACAAAGGGCGAAGGGACCGGAAACGATCCTTATTATCATGCCGGGGTCTATTATCCCCAGGAACCTTCTGCGATGCTTCCTGCCGAAGTAATGGGTGTAAGACCGGGTGACCGCGTTCTGGATCTGTGTGCGGCTCCCGGCGGCAAAGCCTGCAGGATGGGAGAAGATCTTAAGGGTGAGGGCCTTCTTGTAGCAAACGAGATCAACGCTAACCGAGCCAAGGCTCTGCTCCGTAATATCGAGAGGATGGGAATAGCGGGTGCCGTGATCCTCAATGAGACTCCGGAGAATCTTGCCGGGAGGTTAAGAGGATTTTTCGATAAGATACTTGTCGATGCTCCATGTTCGGGCGAAGGCATGTTCAGACGCGATCCTAATGCCGTAAAGAGCTGGGAGCGATTCGGTCCTGATACGTGTATGCCTATGCAGCGGGATATCCTTGATGCAGCGGATAAGATGCTCAGACCCGGAGGCGAGCTCGTTTATTCGACGTGTACTTTCTATGAGGGCGAAGATGAAGACATGGTTCTCTCATTTATGGATTCTCATCCCGGATATGAGGTTATTGCGCATCCTGAGATATCAGGTGTCACACACGCTTCGGATAATGACAAGCTTCCCGGAAGCATGAGGATATGGCCTCATCTGTCCGGAGGAGACGGACATTTCTGCGTTCACCTTAAGAAAAGCGAGAATATCGAGGGGGATATGTCTTCGCTTGATAAGATCCCCTCCTATAAGCTCAGGCGTAATGATAATTACGGGTTCGGTAAATCAAAGCAGTGTTATGAGAGTTTTATGAAGGATATCCTTGTTGATTTTGATATGTCTTCGCGTCAAGGTGACTTTGTTATGCATGGCAACCGTATCCATTTCCTTAATGTCGAAGAACGCTGGTTTAACGGGCTTAAGGCCGTTAAGCTGGGAGAGTATCCCGGGGAGATAAAGACGACATCGGTCGAGAGGATCTTTGTCCCGAGTAATTCCCTCGCGCTGTCACTGAATTATGAATTCATAAGAGAGGATTCTTTGTTGAGTCTCTCCCGTGAAGATGACAGACTGATCAGATATATCAAAGGGGAGACGCTGACATTATCAACTGAAGAGACGAACAGGCTCAAGAAAAGCGGGCATATAGTTGTTGCTGCCGGCAGATATCCTTTGGGCTTCGGCAAATTGTCAGGTTCTCAGCTTAAGAATATGTATCCGAAGAATTGGAGGCTTATGTAATGAGACTTATTATCGCGACCGGTAATCAGGATAAGGTAAGAGAGATCAATGAGATCCTGAGTGATACCGATTTTACTGCGATCTCTATGAGAGAAGCAGGTTATGATCCTGAGATAGTCGAGGATGCCGACAGCTTCAGAGGTAATGCCATGATCAAGGCTCAGGCTATACACGATATATGTGAACCTGACGACTATGTCATGGCCGATGATTCGGGTCTTTGTATCGATGCACTTGGCGGCGCCCCGGGAATCTATTCATCAAGATTCTGCGGCGAAGATTCCACTTACGAAGAGAAGTTCAAGAAGATCTTTGAGATGCTCAAAGATGTACCTGAAGATGAGCGGACAGCTCATTTTACATGTGCGATAGCCGTTGTGAGACCGGACGGCAGTTCTTTTACCGTTGAGGAAAGTGTTTATGGTATCCTTCACGAAGAACCCGTCGGTGAGAACGGATTCGGCTATGATCCGATATTTTATGTGCCGGAATACAATATGACTACAGCACAGATGGAACCTGCTCTTAAACACAGTATCAGCCATAGGGGGAAAGCACTTCGTTCAATGGTTGAAAAGCTGATGCAAAAATGATATTATCCTACCTACGTGTACAAATGTACGCAGTGCGCGGACATTCCGGAGGTAATCATGAACGAGGAGACGACAGAATACTATCTTGTTGATAAGAAGGTTCTTCCTGAAGTTTTCATCAAGGTAATGGAAGTCAAGCAACGCCTGAATGTAGGTGAAGCTTCATCTGTCAACGACGCAGTAAAGAAAACTGGTCTGTCCAGAAGTGCTTATTATAAGTACAAGGATTCTGTTCTTCCGTTCTACGAAGCGACTAACGGTAAAAAGGTGACATTACTCATAACGGTTGAGAATTTCCAGGGGATACTCTCATCCATTCTGCAGGTCATCGCAGCTTCGCGCACTAATATCCTTACTATTAATCAGAACATTCCCATCAACGGTTTGGCCGATATCTCGATATCGCTCGATACCGTTTCTATGATCGGTTCAGTCGAAGATGTCATGTCTGATATAAAGAGGATTGCCGGCGTAAGAGCTTGCAGGATCTTAAGCCGCGAATAACAAATCAGACTGACGGAGGTTATATATGATAAATGCTGCAATTCTCGGATTCGGAGTAGTAGGTGCCGGTACGGCTGAAGTACTTTCCATGAATTCCGATAAGATAACCGGAGTATTAGGAGAGGAGCTCAGAGTAAAGAAGATCCTCGATATAAGGGATTTCCCTGACAGCCCTTTCGCTGATCTTGTTACACATGATGCCGATGAAGTATTTGAAGATCCGGAGATCAGTATCGTTGTTGAGACTATCGGCGGTGCGAGGATCGCATACGAATATACCAAGCGTGCCCTCGGTAAGGGAAAGAGCGTAGTTACAAGTAATAAGGAGCTTGTAT
>OMQY01000159.1 GCA_900313405.1 uncultured Eubacteriales bacterium | reverse complement strand
TATATGGGTATGCTCTTCGGACACGTAACAGGCTCGGCATTCCTGGTACCCATCAACCCCGACGCCGGCGGCACCACCCCCGACGGCAAGCGCAAGATCGGTTTCCTTATGCTTAAGAATTCCGCGTCGTCGACCATGCCTCCGGCTGTCCCCATGTTCACGGATTCTGCCGCGCTCGCTCAGTGGAAGGATCTTTTTGCCGACGGCAAGAAGCCCTCAGTCATCGTTGCCACACTTCCCGAGATGTCGAAGATCACTTCCAAGACATCTCCCGACATAATCATCAATCCGTTTGGACCCGTACCGGTCCAGATGCCCCGTAAGCTCGTCGAATCGCTGAGTGATGCCCGCGCCAAGATCGCCCGGGACGTCCTCAAGCAGAAGCAGAACGGCAAGATGCGCGAAGCAGCCAGGATCATGGTCAACGAGCCAATGCCCTCTGCCGAGACCGACGCTGTCAGGAACGCACTGAAGACCTGTGCTTCCGGCATCACCTCGATAAGCAGCCTCGGCCTCCTCGAGAAGATCCAGGGAGGCAAAAAGAGCTACCTGGCCATCGTCGACTGCCCCAAGGATTCGGCTTCCGACACCTTCAAGCAACTCTTCGAAGCGGCCAAGCCGGCCCTGTCCTCCATCAAGAGCATCGACTTCGCTCTTTATGCCGACACGCCGTTCGCTGAAAGTTATTTCGCCACGCACAGTCCGGATTATGTGAGGATCGGGAATCTCTAACGGGCGCTCGCATCTTCCGCGGAATATACGAACAGTCCTCGTCGCTTTGCGCTGCGTAGTACTAAGTGAGTGTTTTTCGATGAATAGAATAATGAAGCATCGGCTCGCCCACGTGCTTGCGGAAGAAGGCGACGAGCGGACCGCAGAAGACCGCCGCGACGATGGTGCCGATGCCGAAAGTGCCTCCTAAGATGGTGCCGAAGATGACGCAGAGAGCGTCGCTTATTACTCGGCAATATTGGAAGGGGACTTTGTCTTGTTTCTCGGAAGCGATGAGTGATACCGCGTCATGGGTGGAAACGCCCATGTTTGCCGTGAAATAAATCCCGGAGCTGAAGCTCAGCAGTGTGACTCCTATTATCATGAAAAGGATCCTTATGGGCATGGTCCCGATCATGTCCCCGAGGGCAAATCTCAGGAAGCGGGAAGTGTAATCTGTTATATAGCCCAGGAGAAAGAGGTTGATCAGGGTTCCGACCCCGATCTTCTTGCGGTCCAGGAGGATTATGGCAATCAGCTCGATCACGCTCAAGATGATGTATGTAAGTCCGTAACTGATCGAGGAGGGCATTTGGTGAAAGCTGCCCTGGACCAGGACGGTGAAGGGGTCTACTCCGAATTCTGCGACGTTAAAGAAAGCAACGCTTACGCCCACCAGCGGGACGCCGATCAGCATCATAAGGATACGTCTTTTGGTCAAATTATCAGCAGTCATGATTACCTGTCGCGAAATAAGAATATATCAGCCATTATCGCACAAAGTTTTTTGTAGTAAAATATATAAAAATCCGAAGTTGGAGGAATACCTTTATGGGACTTAATTTTCGCAAAAGTATATCGATCTTTCCCGGAGTAAAGCTCAATCTGAGCAAGTCGGGAGTAAGCTGCAGCTTCGGTAAGAAGGGACTGAGACAGACGATCAGTTCCACCGGAAGGACCAATACGACGATCGGCATTCCCGGTACGGGCGTTTATTATACCAAGCAGTGCAATGTAAAGAAGCTTGCCAACATAGTTACGGGCAAGGGCAAGAAGGCCGCCAAGGCAGCTAAGGGTGCCAAGGGCGCGAAGGCGGCAGCCGCAGGTGCCGGCGCTGTAGCGGCAGCAGGTGCGGCAGGAGCCGTAGCAGGCGGCACGAACAACGAGGAGCTCGAGGCTATCCTTGAGGAGAACAGACAGAAGGTCGCCGAGTATCAGGAGTATGTCGAGTCCATCAAGTCCGTTCATAAGATGAGTGACGGCATCGTTGACTGGGAGGCTGTCAATAAAGGTGAGGTTCCTTCCAATATCGTTACGGGAAGCGAAGAATACAAGGAGTGGATGAACCTGAAGGAGTTCTCCGATTCAGTCCTTAACGGTGATATTGATTCTTACTTCAACATTATCGATGAGTTTAAGCCTTTTGACGATCTGCTCGAATTCGGCAGTAATTTCCAGGTCGGTACAGACAGCGGCGATAAGATCGAGGTTGAGTTCGCCGTTAAGTCGGATGAGGTCATCCCGACTACGGAGCTCGTACTTACATCAACCGGCAAGCTGTCCGAGAAGGAACTGAGCAAGAGTGCATATTACGATCTCATGCAGGACTATGTCTGCAGCACGACGATCAGAGTCGCAAGAGATGCCTTCGCGCTGTTGCCTGTTGATACCGTTATCGTTCATGCAGTCGATAACATCCTCAATACTGCTACGGGATTTGAAGAGGAGATGACCCTGCTGTCCGTTAAGTTCGACAGGGAGCACCTCATGGCACTTAATATGGGCATGATCGACCCGTCCGATGCGATCTCTAATTTTGAGTCAAATATGAGATTCAAGAAGACATCGGGATTCGAGCCTGTCGACAGAGTCCTCGGCTGAGATACTGAAACAGCGGTCTGACGAATGTCGGATCACGCTGATATAGGAAGGGAAACCGGCAAATGACCGTTTATCTGATGACGATGACTGTTCTGATAGCGTTGTTAGTCGTCTGCATGGCTGTAACAGTTCGCAGTCGGAGGACGAGTTCTCTTGATGTCCTGTTTTTGCTCATCTGTTGTACGGTTCCGCTGGTTACCAATGCAGTTATCGCTATTGCGCCTTCCGAGACTATAGCCAGAGCCGCTTATCTGCTCTACTTTACCGGAACAGACCTGATGTTCTATTCGCTGGTGCGGTTCTCGATGGGTTACTGCGGGATCGCTTTTGACGGGACCAAAGTCAAGCGACTGCTGCTGATCCTCACTTCCATAGATGTTGTGGGGGTCCTGCTCAATCCCGTCTTCGGACACGTCTTCGATGTTACCGAATCGACGCTCGATTCCGGCGAGAACTATCACAAGCTTGTCTCCCTCTGGTATCACAAGGTCCATCTCGGTTTCTCGTATTTTATGGGACTGATGGTCCTTCTGATCTTTGTTTCCAAGATCGTCAGTTCTTCGCGGCTTATGCGTCGTAAATACTATGCTTTCCTTATCCCATATATCGCGACCGCGATGCTCGAGACTTATTATATCTTCCTGAACATCCCGCTTGATTATTCGATGGTAGGCTACGCCGTCTCCGCCATCGCAGCATTTTACATAGCGATAATCTTTGTTCCGAATGCACTGATGGATCGAATGAAGTCAACGATACTGTCGAGCATATCCGACGGGATCATATTTTTCGATGATAACGATCAGTGCATTTATGCCAATCACAATGCCGAGCTGATCTTTGACATTCATAAAGAGGCAGATCTGGCAGGTGTCAGAGAGCGCTTCCTTCAGATCATGAAGATGAGCGAGGACGAGATCAGGGACATCAACAACAAGAACCTCACCCGTAAGTACAAGCTCGGCGACAGAACGATGACTTACGAGATCGAGTACCACAGGCTGTACGACGGAAGGGGGCATGGTATAGGTGCTTTCGCCAGGTTCAACGACCGTACCGATGAGATCGAACGCATCGAGCAGGAGTATTACTCCTCGACCCATGACGCACTGACCGGACTATACAACGCGAACCGTTTCTACGAGCTCGTCGAACAGAGGATCAAGGCCTATCCTGATCGCAAGTTCTACGCACTCAGCACTGATGTCCGCGGCTTCAAGCTCATCAACGACCGTTACGGCAGGGCAGAGGGCGACAGGGTCCTTCAGCAGATCGCGTCGGTCATCCGCGAGAACGCCGGCAAGCATATGCTCTACGGCAGGCTCAGCGGCGACCGGTTCGCCATCCTGATCCAGGAAAAGTACTACAGGGAGGAGACGATCCTCAAGGCCATTGGAAGGCTGGATGAAGTCGTTGGACCGCAGCATTCACTGCTCCTGCATGTCGGCGTCTACGAGATCGCCGAGAGCGATAATCTGGTCTCGGTCATGTTCGACCGAGCCGCTATGGCGATCAACGATATCAGGGATAACATTGACAAGAGGATCGCTTACTATAGTGACCACATGAGGAACGAGATGCTCTGGGAGCAGAAGATCGCCGAATCACTTGACGATGCAGTCGCGCGTGGCTGCGTAGTTCCCTTCCTTCAGGCTCAGGTCGACAGGAGCGGCAAGCTCGCAGGCGCCGAAGTCCTTGTGCGCTGGAATCACGACGAGGAAGGGCTTCTTCTCCCGGACAGCTTCATTTCCATTCTCGAAAAAAACGGCTCCATCGCCAAAGTTGACCGCTACATCTGGGAATGCGCCTGCCGAATCCTCCAAAAGTGGACACTCGAAGGCAACACCGACCTTTACCTCTCAGTCAACATCTCGCCCCGTGATTTCTATCTCCTCGACGTCCCTGAGACACTTAGCGACCTCACGACCCGCTACGGCATCGACCGCTCCCGTCTCCGCCTCGAGATCACCGAGACGATAATGATGGACGATGTCCCTATGAAACTCGACATCATAGGCCGCCTCCGCTCCATGGGCTTCATCCTCGAGATGGACGACTTCGGCAGCGGCTATTCGTCCCTCAACATGCTCAAAGACATGCCGGTCGACGTCATCAAGCTCGACATGATCTTCATGGCCGGCACGACCAACAGTGAGCGCAACGACAAGATAGTCAACCTTATAGTAAAACTTGCAGGCGAACTGGGCATGAACGTGATCGCCGAGGGTGTCGAGACCCTCGATCAGGTCAACAGCCTCACCGCCATGGGCTGCCACGCCTTCCAGGGCTACTACTTCTCCAGGCCGATCCCCTTGAGCGAATTCGAGAGCAGACACGTGGGATGAGAAATCGCGCGGTCGAAGGATCAGGCGCAAAAACCGCGATTTTGCCTCACTCGTGAGGTCGCATACGGGCGCCTCGTACTTGACTATGGGCTCAGAATATGATAATACTTTGATAATCAAACAATTTGATTATCGATCGATCTTAAAGTGAGGATGTTTTTAATGACAGGAAGAATCGTTGGACTGGGGTCTTATCTTCCCCCCAGGCTCTTAACAAATGATGATCTGTCCAAGATGGTGGAGACCAATGACGAGTGGATAACGGAGCGCACCGGTATCAAGCAGCGTCATGTCGCGGACGGTATCGAGGACAAGGCCTCCACTATGGCATGTAAGGCGGCGCTTCAGGCAATCGAGGATGCAGGGATCGACGGATCCGAGGTGGATCTGATCGTTGCGGCTTCGACGACGCCGGATGTTGTTTTCCCGTCTGTTGCCTGTTGCGTACAGAGGGCTATCGGCGCTGACGGATGCGCTTGCTTTGACGTTAATTCGGCATGCCCCGGATGGGTCGCCGCTTATAATACCGTTCAGAGCTTTATCGAGTCGGGCAACTCCAAGTGTGCGCTGGTTATTGGCGCCGAGATGCTGACCAATTATGTCGACTGGGAGGATCGCGGTACTTGTATCCTTTTCGGAGACGGTGCAGGAGCGGCAGTTCTGAAGGCTGTCGAGGATCATCCCAAGAATAAGTTCATCTTGAAGGCTTCCGCGGAGAGAGGCGATTGTCTCCACTGCGAGAATATGAAGCAGCCTAAGAGATTCGAGGAAGAGGGCTTCCTTAAGGCTACGAATATGTTTATGGCAGGACGCGAAGTCTTTAAGTTCGTTGTTACGGAGATACCGGCGCTCATTACGGAGCTGTCAGAGAAGTATGGATTTAATATAGATGATGTGGACTATTTCGTGCTGCATCAGGCTAATCAAAGGATCATCGAGGCGGTCGCCAAGAGGCTTGGTCAGCCCCTCGACAAGTTCCCGATGAATATCATGAATACAGGTAATACATCTACTGCCAGTATCCCGATCCTGCTTAAGGAGATGAAGGATGACGGAAGGCTCACGCCCGGCAAGAAGATCGTTTTCTCCAGCTTCGGAGGCGGTCTGACGTGGGGCGCGAATTATATGGTTTATTGATCGATAACGAACGGAGGAAAAGATCATGACAAGGATCACAGAAATGACAGGTATCAAGTATCCTATCTTCCAGGGCGGTATGGCCTGGGTAGCGGATCATCACATAGCGGCAGCAGTAAGTAATGCCGGCGGTCTCGGCATCATCGGATGCGGCGGCGCTGACGAGAACTGGATCAGGGATCAGATCCACAAGTGCAGAGAACTGACGGACAAGCCCTTTGGCGTTAATGTCATGCTCATGAATCCCAGAGCTCCCCAGATCGCAGAAGTGCTCGCTGAGGAGAAGGTAAAGGTAGTTACGACAGGTGCCGGTTCTGCAGGCAAGTTCATTCCCATGTGGAAGGAAGCCGGCATCATCGTTATTCCTGTCGTTGCAGGCGTAGCTCTTGCAAAGAAGATGGAGAAGGACGGTGCAGACGCGGTTATCGCCGAGGGCACGGAGTCCGGCGGACACGTAGGCGAGATCACGACGATGGCTCTCGTTCCTCAGGTCGTTGATGCGGTCAATATCCCCGTAATCGCTGCCGGCGGTATCGCTGACGGCAGAGGAGTAGCAGCTTCCTTCATGCTCGGTGCCGAGGCTGTTCAGTGCGGAACTGTTTTCTGCGCTTCCGAGGAAGTCAATATCCACCAGAATTATAAGGATATGATCATCAAGGCAAAGGACAGCTCCACCAGAGTTACCGGACGTTCTGCCGGCGCTCCCGTAAGGCAGATCAGGAATCAGCTGACAAACGAGTTCATGAGGCTCGAGGAAGCTCACGCAAGCTTCGAGGAGATCGAGGCTCTCGGTGTAGGTGCACTTCGTAAGGCCGTAGTTGACGGTGATACAAAGAACGGAACTTTCATGGCAGGTCAGATTGCCGGAATGGTCAACGAGATCCGTCCTGTCAAGGATATCATCGAGGGCATGTTCGCTCAGGCAAACGAGCTCCTCAAGAATGCCGGTCCCGTCTGCTGAGAGCGGCAGCGTAAATACAGGTTAGAAGGTGAAAGCAATGAAGATAGCATTTGTTTATCCCGGCCAGGGCGTACAGAAGGTCGGCATGGCCAAGGATTTTTACGATGAGTTCGACTGGGCTAAGGAGATGGTCAAGAAGGCCGCTGAAGCTTCGGGCTTTGATATGGAGAAGATCCTTTTCGAGGAGAATGAGGATATCCATGTAACCGAGTACACGCAGCCCTGTCTGGTAACGGCATGTTCGATCATGGCAAAGGCTCTCGAGGACGAGGGCATCATGCCTGATATCACGGCAGGTCTCTCGCTCGGTGAGTATTGTGCGCTGGTAACTGCCGGTGCTATGACTTTCGAAGATGCGGTAAGGCTCACAAGGATCAGAGGTAATCTCATGAGTTCTTTTGTACCTGCAGGTCAGGGAACGATGGCCGCCATTATCGCTCTCCCGAAGGAGACTGTCGAGGAGACGATAGAGAAGATCGACGGTGCGGAAGTTGCCAATTATAACTGCCCCGGTCAGATCGTTATCACGGGCGAAAAGGATGCCGTTCACGAAGGTATGGAGAAGCTCACGGAGCAGGGTGCGAAGAGAGCGGTCGAGCTCAAGGTATCAGGCCCGTTCCATTCACCCATGCTCAAGGGCGCAGGAGAGAAGCTCAGAACAGAACTCGATAAGGCAGAGATCTCGGATCTTAAGATCCCTTATATCGCCAACTACAACGCTGAAGTGATAAGCGACACATCAGACATAAGAGATCTTCTGGAGAAGCAGGTCTACTCTTCCGTAATGTGGGAGCAGACTCTCTTGAAGCTCAGAGATCTCGGCGTGGACGTTCTTATCGAGATCGGCCCCGGCAAGACGATCGCAGGCTTCGTAAAGAAGACCATCCCGGAGATACCCGTTATCAACGTATCCGAGGTCGATGACATCGAAGCGGCAAAGCAGCAACTTGAAGAACTTAAGAATGCATAAATCAAGGAGAAAACAAAATGGCTAAGACAGCAATCGTAACAGGAAGCGCAAGAGGAATCGGCAAGGCTATCGCTACAAAGCTCGCTAAGAGCGGCTTCAACATCGTTATCGTCGATGCTTGCCCTCTGGAGAATTCCGAGGAGACAGCAAAGGAGATCGCAGAGCTGGGTGTTGAGACAAAGGCATATCAGTGCAACGTAACGGTATCCGAGGAAGTCAACAAAGTTGTTGATGAGGTCAAGGAGATCTTCGGAAGCGTAGATGTTCTCGTTAACAATGCGGGCATCACAAGAGACGGTCTTCTCGTAAGAATGAAGGAAGAGGACTTCGACGCTGTTATCGCCGTCAACCTCAAGGGTACATACAACTTCACAAGAGCAGCAGCTCCTATCATGATGAAGCAGAGAAGCGGTCGTATCGTAAGCATCAGTTCCATCGTAGGACTTCAGGGCAATGCGGGACAGGTCAACTACTCCGCTTCCAAGGCCGGCGTTATCGGTATTACAAAGTCCGTTGCAAGAGAGCTCGCTTCCAGAGGCGTTACGGCTAATGCCATCGCTCCCGGATATGTCGAGACACCCATGACAGCCGTTCTTCCCGAGAAGGTTAAGGAAGAGATGCTCAAGGCTATTCCCATGAACCGCTACGGTCAGGTAGAGGATATCGCTAATGCGGTCAACTTCCTCGTATCCGATGACGCTTCCTACATCACGGGTCAGGTCATAAGCGTAGACGGCGGAATGCATATGTGATCAATACCGCAAGGTATCAGGAGGATAAGAGATAATGTCAAGAAGAGTAGTAATCACAGGTATGGGCGCCATCACGCCTCTCGGAAACACGGTAGATGAATTCTGGGCAGGCTTAAAGCGCGGCAAGACAGCCGTGGCTCCCATCACAAAGTTCGATACTGAAGCGACAAACTGCGCCATCCATCTGGCGGCTGAGGTAAAGGACTTTGATCCTACCAAGTATATGGACTTCAAGACGGCTAAGAGAATGGAGCTTTTCGCTCAGTATGCCGTAGCCGCAGCATCTGATGCAGTCGAAGATTCCGGTCTCGATATGGAGAAGGAGGATCCTTTCCGTGTCGGTGTTATCGTCAGTTCCGGTGTAGGCAGCATGCAGGCTCACGAGCGTGAGCAGGTCAAGATGCACGAGGGCAAGAAGTGCGGTCCCCTTTATATCCCTATGATGATCTCCAATATGGCATCTGCCAACATCGCGATCAAGTACGGAATGAAGGGCAAGAACACATGTATCGTAACAGCATGTGCCACAGGTACTAATTCCATCGGTGATGCATTTAAGTCGGTCAAGTACGATGAGGCTGACGTAATGGTAGCAGGCGGCTGCGAGGCTGCAGTATGCATGTCTTCCATCAAGGGCTTCGGAGCTCTTACTGCGCTGTCCACCAACCCCGATCCCGAGACAGCTTCCAGACCTTTTGATAAGGACAGGGACGGATTCGTATCCGGTGAGGGTGCAGGCGTCATGATCCTCGAGGAACTCGAGCATGCCAAGGCAAGAGGCGCCAAGATCTACGCTGAGGTAGTAGGTTACGGTGCAACATGTGACGCTTATCACATCACTTCACCTGCCGAAGACGGTTCGGGCGCAGGCACGGCAATGATCATTGCGATGAAGGAAGCGGGCATCGAGCCTAAGGATGTTGATTACATCAATGCTCACGGTACGAGCACACACCATAACGACCTTTTCGAGACAAGAGCGATCAAGTATGCGTTCGGTGATGAGGCATATAATGTTTCCATCAACTCGACGAAGTCCATGATCGGTCACCTGCTCGGAGGTGCCGGCGGCGTAGAACTCATCGTCTGCGTTAAGGCTATTCAGGACGGCTATGTTCACGTAACGGCCGGCTCCAAGGAGACGGAGGGCGAGATGGATCTCGACTATACTTTCTTCGAGGGCAAGGACCGTGACATCACATACGCAATGAGCAACTCTTTGGGATTCGGCGGTCACAACGCTTCCGTTATCGTAAAGAAGTACGAAGAATGATCGCATAAAGGAGGATCAAGACTATGGCTAACACACTTAACACACAGGAGATCATGAAGATCATCCCCCACAGACACCCGTTCCTTCTGATCGACAAGGTCGAGGACTATGTTCCCGGCGAGTATGCCGTTGCGATCAAGAACTTCACATATGATGAACTCTTCTTCAGGGGACACTTCCCCGAGATGCCCATCGTTCCGGGCGTTCTGACTGTCGAGGCACTCGCTCAGACCGGTGCGGTCGCTATCCTCTCCCAGGAGGAGTTCAAGGGCAAGATCGCCGTATTCGCAGGCATCGACAAGTGCAAGTTCAAGAGACAGATCGTCCCCGGCGACACTGCCCGCCTCGAGACCAAGATCACTCAGGTAAGAGGTCCGGTCGGAGTCGGTGAGGCGGTCGCTACCGTCGACGGCAAGGTCGCTGTTCAGTGCACGCTGAAGTTCGCGATACTGCAGTAAAAACGGGGTTTTTATCATCAAATCAGGAAGGCCGCCTTCAAAAGGCGGTCTTTTTCGCTCGAAAATGTAACATAAATCAAACAAATCGGTAGTCTCACTCGTCTTACTTACTGATATGATAGGATTCGGATGAAGATAGCTTCAATGAGGGGTTTTGTATGTTGATCAGAGAAAAGATAACCAAGATGACAGCGGCCGCCATGTG
>OMQY01000158.1 GCA_900313405.1 uncultured Eubacteriales bacterium | reverse complement strand
CCCGTTATCAAGCGAAGCTTTGAGAGATAATCCGGTGAAGAGCGCATAGGAAGATATCGTAGCAGCGAGCACCAGGCATAACGACCTGTAAGGCCGTTTCCTGATGTTCTTTAAGCCGAATCCCGTACCGGTCTTAAGATCTGCCACTTTACTCACTCTTCTTGTCTGTCAGATACAGAACAACGTTGACAGCGGATACAACGATTATCAGGGCGCCCGTGATGATAAGGGCAGGCTTTGTTCCCGAATTGCAATCCATCTTGGATGAAGAGCATACGCCGATTATCTTAGTGGGGATAAGGATGATCAGGGCTCCGTTGATGAGGGATGCAACCGAGTAAGCCGAGGCCGCTGCTTTCTGCCCGGAAAGAACTGCGAGCACGCCCAGAACGACTGTTGCGATACCGAGTGCTACCTCTGTCTGAGCGACCCAGTGACACTTCATGTAATTATCACCCATTGCTCCGCACACTTCGAAAAATACCTTTGGCACAAGGACCGTAAAGAGTCCGAGTAATGCGATGATCGATCCTGTAATTCTTGTCTTATTCATTTGTTTTTCTCCTTAAATGTTGTATTCAGGTTCCGGCTGAGCCGTAGCGAGATCAAATTCCTTGAGAAGCTTTCTTCTCATCTCAAGGAAATCGACTCCGCCTCTCTGCCTGGGATGCTCCATCTTCACTTCGAAGATATTGCTGATCTTGCCCGGTCGGGGTGTCATGATAACGATCCTGTCTGACAGGTATATCGCTTCGTCGATATCGTGTGTTACGAGTATCATGGTTATTCCGTTAAGCTTATGGATCTCACGGAGCTTGTCCTGGATGTCCGCCCTGGTAAAGGAATCCAGAGCTCCCATAGGCTCATCGAGCAACAGTATCCTGGGATCGTTTATGAGAGTTCTCGCTATGGCAACTCTCTGGGCCATTCCTCCGCTTATCTGATAGGGATAGGAATCCTCGAAGCCCTTAAGCCCGACAAGTTCGATATACTTGGGCACATCCTGTTTTTTGCTCTTATAGACTTTACGAGTCTTAAGACCGTAAGCGATATTTTGCTTAACAGTCAGCCAGTTGAAGAGACCACCCTGCTGAAAGACGTACCCGCGCTCGGGATCCGGCTTCTTTATCTCATGATCGTCCATGACGATGGATCCTGAGTCGGGTTTATCAAGACCTGCGATCGTCCTGAGCAATGTGGTCTTGCCGCAGCCGCTGGCCCCGATTATCGATATGAACTCACCGCGTCTTACCTTGAGGTTCACGTCTTCCAAAGCTTCGACGTCTGCTCCGTCATCATCCTTATAGACTCTGCGGAGATTATCGATGGTAAGGATATAATCTTCGTTTTTATCTTCTGCCATTATCTTACGAGTCCCTTCTGCCATCTCCGCGCATATTTCTCAATACGACCGAGTATTGCCGTAATGAAGCTGAACAATACCGCCATTACGATTATCGCCGCGAAGACCTTATAGTATGCACTCCATACCTTGGAGAGATTGATGTAATAACCGAGACCACCGGGCTGACCCATCATCTCCGCCATTACAAGTGTTGTGAAGGCAAAGGCGTTTGCCGTCGATATACCGGTAAATATCTGAGGCATAGCGTGCGGCACGGCGACTTTGAACACCAGATCAAAGGTGTTGGAACCAAGGGTCCTTGCGGCCTCGAACTGAACCTTGGGCGTCGATTTTATTCCTTGAGCCGTGAGGCTGGTTACAGGAAACCATACGCACATTACGATCAGGAATACCGCTGCGTCAAAAGGTGTCGCCATCAGTGTTAATGCGAAGGGCATCCAGGCTACTGCCGGGATTACGCCCGTGACATTGAGCACGGGCGTAACCCAGTAGTATGCTTTAGGAAACCAGCCGATTATTATACCTGTACCGACTCCGAAGACGACTCCGAGTATGAATCCCGAGGCGTAGAGCCTCAAGGAATAGAGAGTGTTCTCGAGGATGAAGTCGGGTTCGACAAGAAAGGCTTTGATTATCCCCGCGGGTCCCGGAAAGAAGGGTTGAGTCAGGACTTGCCACTTGGTACCGAGAAGGTCCCAGAGCAACAATCCGATACCGGATGCGAACCTCAAGGGAGCGCCTTTTACATATTTTTTCCAGCTGTCGTTACTTCGAAGACTGATGAGTCCCAGTAACATGAACAACGCGGACAGTGAATAAAGTACCAGCCTGTATGCGGAGTTGATATCCAAGGTCAGACTGCCGACTTTGTAATCGACCACTTCGACATCTGCGGTGATGGGAACGACCTTATTTACCAGCGCCGCGATCAGGAATCCGCTGATCGACAGCAATAAGCCATATGCGACTGAACGTTTCTTTATCATCTTTAACCTTCCGGAGAGATCTCAGCGTAATACTGTGATGTATAGGTGTCGGCATCCGTCTGCAGATAACCGATATCATAGAGTTGCTGAGCAAAATAATGCACATCATCCTCTACATCAAATGCGCCGCTCTCGCGTTGTTCATAAGAGGGATAGTTGTAGGATGTGATCAGTTCTATAGCCAGTTCACGATCTTCGATCTGCGAATACTTACCGTTGATGATGATATCAACCGCCTCCTCAGGATGCTTGTTGATAAAATCCTGTGCCCTTCTGAAAGCACGGAGCAATGCTTCGATCTGTTCCGGGTTGTCTTCAAGAACTGTTTGAGATGCATATAAGAAGCAGCATGCTCTGCCGGCAAAAGGTTCATCTGTTGTAATATCAAGGATAGTCTTAACATTTCCGGCCTTCTCTGCAACAGAAGCAAGCGGGTCCCACATTGCCGCAGCATCGATATCTCCGTTATAGAGGGCCTCCAACTCCAGATTACCGTCTGAGAACGGAAGGAACTCAACTTCGTGATCCTGTTGAAGAGCAGAGATACCTGCATTCTCAAGCCACACACTTGCAACCTGATGCGGGGTTCCGCCGATCTCATCGACACCGATCTTAAGTCCCCTGAGATCCTCGGGTGAGTCTATATCCGAATCGGGTCTTACTACGATCTTGATACATCCGTCATGAAGCTTATCGACAACGACCGTCTTGATGCCTTGCTCCATTGAAGGGAAAAACTGGAAGTCACCGTTAACGATCGGTATGGAACCATTGTTGAGTCCGATCTTTCGGGTCTCTGCGTCTGCGGATATCAGCGTAACATCGAGCCCCTCGTCCGTAAAATAGCCGTTCTCATATGCAATGTAGATCGGTGCTCCGCACAGGGATCCGTCGAGAGCCGGGATGTTGATCTTACCGTCAGCCTTCTTTGAGCAAGCTGTCAACGGAGAGATAACTGCGATAAGGGCTGATACTGCCAACGCTTTTGTAATCAGCTTAGATCGTTTTGTCTTTGTATTTAACTGTATCATTTCTTTGTACCTCCTGTTGGATGAGAAGATTAAATCACACAGTCTTATACGCCGCTAATTACTATATCTCATATGAAGTTATAACAATTGTTCATACTGAGGATCCGGTCAGAGCAGAAGACGCATCTGATACCAGCATACTCCGCCCTTTACCGACAGTTCCGTTACGCCCTCGTTTACAAAGCCGAACCGGGAATAGTATTCGATCAGTTCCTTCTTGCATGTAAGGACGAGTCCTTTCCGCCCCTCCCGGGAAGCCTTCGCGATGGCCTGCTTTATAAGGAGCGCCGCACATCCTCTTTTCCGATAAGACGGAATGGTATTTACGCCGAAGATCATTTGCCATGCACCGTTCTCGTCATGCATATATGCGTCATCATACATTCTGTCACTTAAGTCTTCCTCATCAGTCGTGAATCCATCGAGGAATGATACGAGTCTATCCCCGTCGAAAAGGAGAAGAAAATGGTCGGGGTATGTCCTTAATCTGTCGCGGAACAGGTCTTCGGAAGCTGCCTGAGACGGCGGGAAGCACTCCTGCTCCACAGCCGTTATCATCTTAAGATCATCTGTTATTGCCGTTCTGATAAACATATAAGTATTCTATATTAATAAGACGACGGAGCGTTATGCATTTCTTTTATCTAAAGTGATAAACAACGTCTATTATCTTTAGTTTTCCGGCTATTTTATAATCCTCACAATCAAAGGAGGATATTATCATGGCTTATAATTT
>OMQY01000157.1 GCA_900313405.1 uncultured Eubacteriales bacterium | reverse complement strand
TCAATGAGATCTATCCGTCGATCAAGGACGACCCGAGGATAGACATCCTTCTTGATAATACAGACTTCGGAGTAGGTGAATAATATGTGTAATGAATTGATACTTTTCTTATCTTTGATCTTTATTTACAGTTCCACGCTTATCGGATACAAGCTGTTCGGTAAGGAGGGTCTCTACGTCTTATCGGCAGCAGCCACTATCCTGGCTAACATAGAGGTCCTGATCCTGATACACGCATACGGAATGGATATGACCCTCGGTAATATATTGTTTGCCGTAACATTCCTTATAACCGACATCCTGTCCGAATGCGAAGGTAAGAAAGCCGCCAACAAGGCAGTCGCGACCGGCATCTGCGCTTCGCTCTTCTTCCTGGTCATCTCGCAGAGCTGGCTCATCTACCATCCCTCCCCCGACGATACGATGAGACCCTTTATCAAAGAGGTCTTCTCCAATACCCCCAGGATGCTCATGGCATCGCTGTCGGTCTATGCGATCAGCCAGTTCTTTGATGTCTGGCTCTACCACAAGTGGTGGAACTTCACGACCCGCAGATTCGGCAACGCCCGCAAGTTCCTTTGGCTCCGTAACAACGGCTCGACACTCGTAAGCCAGATCATCAACAATCTTCTGTTTACTTTCTTCGCCTTCTGGGGCACATACAGCCTGAAGACCATCATCTCGATCTTTATCTCGAGCTATGTGATCTTCATCTGCACGAGCCTTGCCGATACTCCCTTCGTATACCTGGCCCGCAGGATCAAGGAGAGTAACGGGGTCGACAAGTTCATCCCGGATGCGGAAGCCAAGTCCTGACAGCAACTTTTTTATATCCCCCTCGAAAATGATATAATCAGTCTGTGCTGTCCGGCATAATACCGATCGGAAGCACAGATCGGAGGGGGATATAATGTATTTGAACAAGATCAAGATCGGCACATTAAAGACGCTGTTCAACATATTGATCGTCGGTGCCGGTTTCTTCTACTTTGCCGTATTGATAATAATCCTGGCGATATTGGATCACTTGGAGGAAGCAGACTCTGTCTCTTATGTGATCGCCTTCCTGGGGACGATATCTTTCTTCGGCCTTATCGGTACCGGACTTCTCGTGATCGCCCTAAGATCAAAGAAAAGGCTTTATCGTTCAGAGCAGTATAACAGGATCTTCGAAGAAGATACTGACGGTATCATCCCCTACGAGGCGCTCTCTTCTCTGACAGGTTATCCAATAGCCAAAGTCAGGAGTGACATAAGCTCTATGGTCAACAATCATATCTTCCGTAATATCCGCTATGACCGCAACTGTGCCACGATAATCATGAAGATCGACACGGGCGCGGATTTCCTGACCGTAACATGTCCCACATGCGGAGCAGATATCAAGATGCGCCTTAACGGCGGAGCACGTTGCCCTCACTGCGGAACATATATGAGATCGGAGGCATGACATGTATATAAACAAATCCAAGATCTTTCCGTTGATCATTGTATGGGCTGTTATGTTCGTTATATTTTTCACGACGGCCTTCACCTTTATCGGTATGGCGTGTTACTCAACAAAAGAACCTACATTGTGCGCATTATTCCTGATCCTGGCTGCGGGATCCATTCTGCTTATCCGGCACTTCTTCGTCGTATTGGCCAATCTCGCACATCTCATAAGGCTTAACAGTCTCCTTCGTTCCGACGAGGACGGAAGCGTCCCTGTCGAGGACATTGCATCATACCTCAGGATGGCCAGACCAAGGCTCAACAAGATGCTCGACTACGGCGAGAAGAAACACATTCTCATAAATGTCGTTCGCGATGTCACAGGAGACCGTCTGGTACTTACCGACAGATTTGCCCCCGAAGTTAAGACGGCGGACCGCCCGTTCGTCGGGATCAATTGTCCGGGCTGCGCCTCCCCGCTTAAGCTCAGAGCAGGATCTACCGGCGTATGCCCATTCTGCGGAAGAGACGTCACCGCCCCGGACATAGTGATAGAGCGATAACCGTCTCAGCAAGTGAGACGGCCATCATTTATCGCTTCACGGCAGCACATCACATCAAGCTCAGGCTGAAGTCGTAGACACCTGCGCTCTCGAAGTTGCCCGACTCGTCAAAGTTGAGCATGCAAGAAAGTGTATCGGTAATAAAGTACTGTGCATATGTGTCACCCTCATCAGAAGGAGTAGCATCGATGGCTGCCTTAACATCTTCGATGGGATCACCATACTTGAACTGTCCGAGGAACAATCCGTCGCCGATGCCGCTCTCGTAGCCGTTGATGCTGATGTTGCAGACAACGCCGTCGTAGTTCTCCTCAACAACATATCCTGCATAAGTGTGGATTATCGACATATACTCGCAGTCTCCCTCGCAAGGAACGATCTTGTCTTCAGGCTTGATCTCATCGCCCAGATCATCCTTTATATCGGCATAACTGTCTCCGAGACGGACCTCAACACCGTTCAGGACAAAGAACAGGTCAACGCCACCGCTGACAGTTGCATCTTCTGTAGCCTCTGCATCAGTTGTTGACTCCGCAGGTGCCTCTGTCTCATCCTTCTTGTCATCGTCCTTGGAGCAGGCCGCCATGCCGGCACCGATAACAGATACTGCAAGTACAGTTGCCAAAACCTTACGTAACTTCATATTGATTTCCTCCGTTTTATTCTACGACGATCTGACCGCCGTTATATATATAACCACCGCAGATGATATCTACATCATATGTGCCTGTAGATATGTCATCCTTGGAGATTATAGCCGAGAAACCGCATGTCCCCGCTTCATCCATAAGATCATTCTCATAGACGGGGAACGCTTCGAAGACTTCGGTATCACTACCGTTTGTCATAGAGATATAGACTCTTCCGTCACCGGTCTCGGCGTCATCGTCGAGCGCGCCGTACAACTTGATACCGTATCCTTCAAAAGAAAGATTTACTTCTACCTCGCCGCCGTCGGCCGTCTGCCCGATTACGGAAGCATCTCTTACAGGGGCGTACATGAACGGCACCTTACCGATAACACGAGGAAGATTACGTTCAACTATCTCGTATACAAAATCTCCGCCGTCGGGGAAGCTTACAACATCAGGGACATCGGTACGCCTGAATGACGCATTCTCATAGTTGTCAATCATCAGCGGCAGGAGCGCACGTCCGAAGGAGTCACGGACCATGTAGAGGTAACTTCCGTCATGAAGTGCCATATTCCTTGTTCCGATGTTATCGTCACCCTCTTCTCTGTCACTCATGAAGATCTCGAGCTGAGCCTGTGTGTCGGAGACACCCATTGGTCTGGTGAACATAAACGGTCTGAAAGAGATATCATAGTAGTACTGATAGTCCATGATACCGCCTGAAGGATACAGGAGTTTATCAAGGTCTGCTCTCCAGTCCTCCCTGCGCGTGAATGCCGCATCGTCGTAAGTCTCGCACGGGCGGCCAAGAGCTGCCATGATAGCTCTGTAGCCGATAAGGGCACCTCTGTAATTCCAGTGGGAGTCGCGCCTCTGATAAACGTCATATTCCTCTCTTGCCTGCGTCATAACGGCCTTCATATCGACATATGAGACACCATATTCTTCAAGCGCAGCCATTATCCTGTCGAGATTATTCTCGTCTGCCTCGATGTACCATGAGGGCATCTTATCCCCGTATATCGAAGCTTTATTGGGCATCGGAACAAATACGAACGTTCCGCCCCTTGAGGTTACATTCTCTTCTATCAGTGACAGTGTCACAGCGAAAGCCTTCACCTGATTATCAGTAAATGCATTCGTATCCATATAGTCGTTCTTCTCTTCATCATAGAAAAGCCAGCCGCCTTCACCGACGATAACGTTCGATGTTGAGGAATGGAACAATTCACCCTTTATCATGTTCGCTGCGGACAGTATCTCGGGACGGAGCGGGATCCTGTCATTGAAATAAGCCTCGAACTCGCCTGAGAAATCATTATTGAGCTTACCGTCATCTACATACTTCGGCATCTTGGCCATTCCGTTCTTTTCGATATCGACATCGTTCTTCAGGAACGGCATCAGACACAAAGGTGTCGCACAGACGAGGAAGAATAATGCGGTATATACTGATTTGAATACTTTATTCATTGTCACGCCTCCTTCCTCAGAACCTGAAATAGATAAACGGATTATAGCTGCTCGACACGAGCGAGAGGATCGCCAGTGCAAAGATCAAGAGCGAGCCGATATATGCCGCATAGTTATAAGTTGTCTCATACTTAGTCCCCTCGACTCTCGAACGGATATTCGGGAATACCGGAGCCGAGATGATGATTCCGATGACGAAGCAAACTATCGTAAGTGCACCCACCGTAGAGAAGATGCTCGCATTGACCGCAGCGTCACCTGATGCACCGGAGAACATGTGGCCGATCATACCGAATCCCTGCTTAAGGTTATCGGCTCTGAACAGTACGAAGGCGACAACTACAACAAGCATCGTATAGATGTGTCCGATCGGTTGGAACCACTTCTTCTTGGTAGGCACGATCTGATATGTCTCGAGCATCTGGCAGAGACCGTGGAACATACCCCACAGGATGAAGGTGAAGGCAGCACCGTGCCAGAAGCCTGTCAGGAAGAAGACAAACAGTTTGTTGAATGTCGTTCTTGCATTGCCCTTGCGGTTACCGCCGAGAGGGATATAGACATATTCCTTGAACCAGGTCGACAGAGATATGTGCCACCTTCTCCAGAACTCCTGGATACTCGGGGCTATGAACGGATAGTTGAAGTTCTCCTTGAAGTCGAAGCCGAACATCTTACCGAGGCCGATCGCCATATCGCTGTAGCCCGAGAAGTCAAAGAATATCTGAAGCGTATAGCATAGGGCTCCGATCCACGCAGCTCCCATACCGACCTGATGCGCGGAATACGAGAAGACCGTGTCAGCGACAAAACCCATTTGATTCGCGATCAGTACCTTCTTACCCAGACCGATAATAAATCTGTGAACTCCGGCGCTTACGCGATCAAGAGTGAACTCTCTCTCCTCTATCTGCTTGGCAATATCCTCATATCGTACGATAGGGCCCGCGATCAGCTGAGGGAAGAAAGAGATATAGAGAAGCACATAGAAAAAGTTCTTCTGTACGAGCTTCTTGTCCCTGTAGACATCGATAACATATGACAATCCCTGGAACGTGAAGAATGATATTCCGATAGGGAGCCTGATATGCGGAACGGGAACAGATAAGCCCGTCACATCGTTGAAGATATCAACGAAGAACCCGCTGTACTTATATGCAACCAGAAGTCCGATGTTTACCAGCACAGCCAGGAATACTGCAAGCTTCGGCTTCTTTCCGGCAGCAGCCATCCGTCCGAAGATATAGTTAAACAGTATCGAGACGATCATGATCATGACCGCGACCGGCTCACCGAAGGCATAGAATGCCAGGCTCGCCGCCACAAGGATCAGATTACGGATCGTCTTTTGTCTGATGAGTGCATATAGCAGGAATACAACCGGCAG
>OMQY01000141.1 GCA_900313405.1 uncultured Eubacteriales bacterium | reverse complement strand
ATGGTATCGTCGACCTTACCGTATTCATTTACGGCAAAGTCCCTGATATTAACGGTCTCAAGCGAGATATGCCCGGCTTCGATCGCACGGCCGATTATGCTTTGCTTAAGGAAACCGGCTACCTGATCGGGAAACAATGTAAGAACAGAGAACTTCATAGCCGCACCTTATTCATAGATCTCATAGAGGCCTTCAGGAAGCCTTACGCGCATCACGCCGTTATCCGGTTCTGTACTGTAGACACACGACTTGAGGAAAGGAATAAGAAGATCCTTCTTACCCTTACGTTTAACAGTGATAATGTGATTGGCTCCGGTCTCGAAAACATCTGAGATAACTCCCAATTCACCAAGATCATCATCGATAACTCTAAGACCAATAAGATCTACGATAAAGAATCTGTCCCTGGGAAGCTTGACAGCATCTTCTCTGTCAACGGAGATAAGATGCCCGCGAAGCAGATCAGCTGAATCTCTGTCATCGACCCCGTCAAATCTCAGCAGTACGGATCCTCTGTCATTCCTGGCGGATACCACGTTATAAACAGACCCGTTATCTCCTTCTTTACCGAGATAGCAGCGTTCGAGCTTATTGAAACGGCGCACATTGTCCGTGAGAGGATAAACTTTAACCTCTCCTCGAACGCCATGTGCGCCGATTATCTTACCTATTACTATCCTGCCGTCCATTATCCGACGATATCAACAACGACACGCTTGCCGGTCTTGAGATACTTTGCCTTCATAATGGATCTGATAGCCTGGGCTCTCTTACCGTTTTTTCCGATGATCTTTCCCATATCATCAGGCGCTACGGACAATTCGAAAACTATCGTATTTCCGCGCTCTGTCTTCTTAATGGATACTTCATCGGGGTTATTAACGAGAGATTTTGCCATATAACTAAGTAGATCACTCATTTACATTAACTCCTCTTACCCGAGATCAGATGATACCCTGCTTCTTAAGAAGGTCACGAACTGTCTCTGTGGGCTGAGCACCGTTACCGATCCACTTCTTGGCTGCTTCTGCATCGATCTTAACGTCAGCGGGATCTGTAAGAGGGTTGTAGTAACCGATCTCCTCGATGAATCTGCCGTCACGGGGATAACGAGAATCTGCAACAACTACACGATAAAAAGGTGCCTTCTTCTTTCCCATTCTTCTAAGACGAATCTTAACTGCCATTTTACTTTCCTCCGTAAAATTAATATCTATTCACACAAAGTGTTGAATATCAGAAAAACCTGCGGCCTTTACGGCCTCTGCCCGGCATTCTTCCGCCGAATCCCCCGGGAAGCTTAAAGCCTCCCTTGGAGAATTTCTTCATCATCTGCGCCATCTGGTCATACTGCTTCATCAGCTGGTTTACATCCTGAACAGTAGTACCGGAACCGGCAGCGATCCTTTTTCTTCTGCTCGCATTAAGCAGATTCGGATTCTTACGCTCCTTTGCTGTCATTGATCTGATAATGGCCATATTCTTATCAATGACCTTATCGGATCCCTCTATCTGACTCTCATCTACCTTACCCGATACGCCGGGGAGCATTCCGATCAGATCCTTCATGGAACCCATCTTCTGCATCTGTTCGAATTGAGACAGGAGGTCATCCAGAGTAAACTGATTGCTCATCAGCTTCTCCATAGACTTCTTGGCAGCTTCCTCATCGATATTCTGCTGAGCCTTCTCAAGGAGGCTCATAACGTCACCCATGCCGAGGATCCTGTCTGCCATCCTGTTCGGATAGAACTGTTCGATAGCTTCGATCTTCTCACCGACACAGATATATTTGATCGGCTTGCCTGTCATCTTCCTGATGGATAGGGCAGCACCGCCTCTGGCATCACCGTCGAGCTTCGTCATAACGAAGCCGTCCATACCGATCGCTTCCTCAAAAGTCATCGCTACGTTTACGGCTTCCTGACCGATCATCGCATCGACAACGAGCATCTTCTCTGTAGGATTAACAGCATCATTGATCGCCTTAAGTTCATCCATCATCTCATCATCTACGACAGTACGTCCGGCGGTATCGATGATCAGATAGTTACAGAGCATGTACTTGGCCCGATCGATCGCTTCCTTGGCGATAACAACAGCATCCTTCTCTTCAGGATGGATATAGGAAGGAATATTGATCGAATCTGCAAGAACCTTGAGCTGTTCGGCAGCTGCAGGTCTGTGAACATCCACCGAAGCGACCATAGGCTTCTTGCCGTCTTTCTTAAGGAGCATCGCCAGCTTTGCAGCTGTCGTCGTCTTACCTGCACCCTGAAGACCATAAAGGATAATAACCGTGAAGCCGGAAGGAGATACTTTGATCTTCTCTTCTCCGCTTCCCAATAATTCAACAAGCGACTGATGTACGATCTTTACGATCTGCTGCCCGGGAGTAAAGCTGCCCTCGATATCGGCATGTCTGCACTTCTCTGTCATATCGGCAACAAATTCCTTTGTAACCGTATAATTGACATCAGCCTCAAGGAGAGCCATACGGATCTCACGCATCATATCCTTGATATCCTGCTCTGTTACACGGGCCTTGCCACGCATCTTTGCAGTTATGTTTTGCAGTTTTGTCGACAGACTCTCGAACATGTACTACTTCCTTTTACAGATCATTATCTATCTCAGACAGGAGCTGTCTTGCAGCTGCCGTGTCTCCGTTATCGAGGAACTCGATCGCTCTCTCGACCTTGGTCTTTGCCGTCTTGAACCTGGACACAAGCCCAAGTTTCTCTTCATATCCGACAAGAAGCTTCTCAGCTCTCCGGACCGTATCATGGACGCCCTGCCTTGAGATGTTCTCGGTATCAGCTATCTCAGACAAAGACATATCATCATTAAGATACATATCCATGGTGTCGCGCATCTTCTCGGTAAGAAGATTGCCGTAAAAGTCAAATGCCAGAAGCTCATCAACGGATTTCAAGCAAAGTCCTCCCTTCGGTGCGCTCGCATATAATAACAAAGAGGAATATCGGTGTCAAGTGTTTTTACTTGTCAGGTCATGCTGTCTTATTGCCAGCTGCAGTTTTCTTTTTTGCATCGCCCGCAGAAGTACCTTCAGCCGCTTTCTTTGCTCTGGCATTCTTAAAGGCGGACTTGGCAGATCTGTTTGAGGGTTTGGGGTTCTTTGAAGACTTGGGCGCGTTCTTCGAAGGCTCAGCCTTATTCGGGGCACGATCAGAAGACTCCTGTTTCTCGTCTTTTATCTCGGTTTTCTCAGGCTTGCCGTCATCCTTCTGCTCTGTCGGCAGATCCT
>OMQY01000255.1 GCA_900313405.1 uncultured Eubacteriales bacterium | reverse complement strand
CGTGTCGACTTGCTCTTCTTGTGCTCGTACAGGCTGAGATCGTAATCGGCCAACTCCTTCAGGAACTCCAGCTTCTCTTCGATCTGTGTGAATCTCGTGATCCTGGGCTTGAGCATCTCCTCGAGGAGAGCATAGTTCTCTTCCTTTATGCCGAGCCTATCGTAATAGGGCTTGGCATTCTCATTGAACTCTTCGGATGTCATTGCCTTGATATATTCAGCATTCATCCATTCGAGCTTATCATAGTCGAAAACACTCGGAGACTTGCTTATTCCGTTGATGTCAAAAGCTTCGATAAGTTCATCCATGGAGAAGATCTCTCTCGTATCGGAAGGAGCCCATCCGAGGAGAGCGATATAGTTGATGATTGCCTTGGGCAGGAAGCCTTCTTCGATCAGGTCGAAGAAGCCCGTTGAGCCGTGACGCTTGGAAAGCTTGGATACGACAGTCTCACCGTTCTCGTCAATGCTCTTGCCCATGATAAGAGGCAGGTGGATATATGTCGGGATATCCCAGCCGAAGGCCTCGTAAAGGGCATTATACTTAGGGGTAGATGAGAGATATTCTGAACCTCTTACAACATGTGTGATCCCCATCGTATGATCGTCGATCACATTGGCAAAGTTATAAGTCGGGAATCCGTCTGCCTTGATGAGGATCTGATCGTCCAGTTCTTCATTCGGGATCGTGATATCGCCGTATACGCAGTCATGATATGTCGACTCTCCCGTAAGCGGGGACTTCTGTCTTATGACATAAGGTGTTCCGGCAGCAAGCTTTGCCTCGATCTCCTCGGCAGGAAGGTCGCGGCAATGTCTGTCATATCCGATAACTTCGCCTTCCTTGGCACCTGCTCTGAGCTGCTCGAGTCTCTCTTTGGAACAGAAGCAACGATATGCCTTGCCTTCTTTTACTAGCTGTTCGGCATAGGGCTTATAAAGTCCCAGTCTCTCGCTCTGAACATAAGGACCGAAGTCTCCGCCGACGTCCGGACCTTCATCGTGAGATATTCCTGCTGTCTCCAGTGTCTTATAGATGATATCAGTGGCACCTTCCACGTATCTCTCGCGGTCTGTGTCTTCGATCCTTAAGATGAAGTCACCGCCACCGTGCTTAGCTGTTAAATACTCATAGAGAGCTGTCCTTAAGTTGCCCACATGCATGAATCCCGTGGGGCTCGGGGCAAATCTTGTTCTGATCTTCATGTAAGATGATCCGTCCTTTTTATGTCGATTATTATAATAACGGGAGTATTGTACCACTTTTGCCGTTTAAAGTGATATGATACTACAGTAAATATATCGTGGAGATAGGATCCTTAATGGACAGACTGACGACAAATCGTAAATATGACGCCTTCTGCGGCAAGGATATAGCCTTTGATTTCGCGGCTTCATACATACTTGAGCACACTTCGGATGACGGTCAGAAGCTTCCGAAGGTCGCTGTCGTGTCGGATCGCATCGTATCGGGATACTATTATAACCGCTTCGAGAATCAGTTCATTAACAGGGGGATCAAGCCTGTCCTGGTACCTGTGGAGTGTAAGGAATCCGGCAAGAGCCTCTCGGCTGTTGAGACTGTCTTCAGATATATCAACGACGGTGATTACGGGCGCGATGATTGGATAGTGGCGCTCGGTGGAGGCGGTGTAAACGATGTAACATCGTTTGTAGCGGGGACTATAAGCAGCGGCATCAGATTTATGTCTGTTCCGACGACGCTCTGTGCCATGACTGAAGTATGTATCTCCGGTACGGCATATCTGAACTGCGGAAGCCGTAAGGATCAGATCGCCGTCAGGTCAGAACCGGACGTGGTACTTGCAGATCCGACATTCCTGTCCGGAATGCCTGACAGTGCCAAGTATAACGGATATGCTTCTGTTATCAGGTATTCGATCCTTGAGGATATCAGTCTTATGCTTAAACTCTCTAACCCGGGCAATCTGCGGGAATACCTGAATGACATATATGCCGCACGCGCTTCAATCGAACGTAAGAATCCGCTGCTCCTGACTCTCGGCAATGAGATCGCGGCAGCTATTGAAGGCTACTTCAGATTCATGAATTACAGCGAAGGTGAGGCTCTGGCTTTGTCGTTGCTCGCATCTGTTGACGAGAAGCGCCGCGGCCCGATGAAGCGCATATATGAAGCACTCGGACTTCCTACGATGCTTCAGGGAGTATCGGGTAAGATGATAATGAAGAATCTCAAAGAACAGACGGGCAGGATGGGTGACCGCATCGAGATAGCCGACTTCAGTGATACCGACGGCGGACGCTGGGAGATAAAGGAAGTCGATAATCGAACGGCGCTGGAGATATTAGGTAAGCGACTTGCCTTGATCAGCGATTGGGAGAATGTATGATCAGATCAATCAAAAACAGAGGACTAAAGAAGATTACGGCATTGCTTATGGCAACCGTGTTTGTATGCACGGGCGTGACGTCATGCAGCAAGACCGGAGAAGATAGCAGGACGCCTGAATATGGAACCTACGGTGCCGATTTTGCAAGGAAGATGGCGACTGATTATCCGCATAGGACAGCCTATTCCAATCAGGAACAGGCAGCAGGCGAGATGATCAGGGCAGAGTTCGAGGAACTCGGATATGAAGTCGAGACGCAGCCTTTTACCGGGGCCGGCGGAAAGACTTCCAACAACTATATCATCAGGATCGCGGGCGAAGGATTTGTCGGTGATCCTGACGAAGACGGAGTCTATACGGATATCAGAAGAACGGCGATCATAGGTGCACATTACGATGCGGCTCTCTCTTCGGGAGGATTCTATGACGGTATCTCCGGCAATGCATCCGGTGTTGCATGTCTTGTGACGGCTGCAGCACAGATCAGGGAGTATTCGCATATCGGATTCGATGTCGTGATAGTCGCTTTCGGAGCGGGATATGACAATTATGCGGGAGCAAGAGCATTCCTTAATTCCATGAGTGAAGAAGAGAAGGACAATATCGAGGTCATGTACTGTATCGACAGTATCTACAGCGGCGATAAGATCTATGCTTCTGCAGGCTTCAACTCCCTTATTCCGGATCAGAAATATGAGATGCGCCGTAAGCTCTATCAGGTCTATGATGTAGCTTACGATAATATGCTGTCTTCTAATTACGGATTTAACCTTCTGTACAATGAGTCCAATTATACTGCGGACATTAACGGTGACGGACATAAGGACATCTATCGCGAGGTGTCTGTCAACAGATCGGACTATGTTGTGTTCGATAATTCGGATATTCAGATAGTCTTTTTCGACAGTTTTGATTACAACTTTGACACGATGGAAGAGATGAAGGAGACCAAGAACCTCACTCTTCAGGATTATGACGGGATGATCCGCGGAACGCCGCTCGATTCGATGAGAACACTCGATGAGATCTATCTGACCGAAGAGGAAGACCGCCTTGAGATCAGAGTCAACAATGTGTCGTTCTGTATTCTTGAATCTCTCCTTAAAGGGTCTGATGACGGTATGACATATCCGGAGTATGAGGAGTATCTGGAGGATCTGAAGGAAACTGAAGAAGAGAGCGAGACAAGTTCCTCCGAATCTGAGACAGTCATCGCCCCCGTTATCGGCGGACAGTAATAGCGCCTCATTTTGAATGGATCCTGTGGCTGAAGGAAGTAAAGATGGCATAAGGACAAATCGAATCGTCCCTATACCCATTTGCTTCTAATTGGCTTATAATCAAGCCATGCTTTTTAATTCACTGGGGTTCCTGATATTCTTCCCGGTGTGCGTACTTGTTTACTACGCGATACCGAAGAGATATCAGTATATTTGGCTTCTGGCGGCAAGCTACTATTTCTATATGAAATGGAACCCCGCTTATCTTCTGTTGCTCCTGTTCTCGACAGCCGTGACATATACCGGCGGACGTTTGCTCGAGAAGGCCGGTAGCAAGCCGGTAACCATTCGCGACGATTACCGTAAGATGTGTGTGGCAGCAAGCTTCATACTTAATCTGTCGGTCCTGTTCATATTCAAGTATCTCAACATGACTTTCGATCTGTGTGAACGGCTTATGTCGCTGTTCGGAAGCGGCGCTGAATTGGGAAGGAGCAGCCTTCTTCTGCCGGTCGGAATATCATTCTATACTTTTCAGGCGCTGAGTTACACAATGGATGTATACAGGGGCGAGATCAAGGCGGAGAAGAATTTCCTTAGGTATGCGCTGTTTGTGTCTTTCTTTCCGCAGCTCGTCGCAGGTCCTATCGAGCGAAGCAAGAATCTGTTGCCTCAGGTAAGGCAGGAACACTCTTTCGATTATGAGAGAGCCAGAGACGGTCTGTATCTTATGCTCTGGGGTTACTTTATGAAGGTCGTTGTCGCTGACAGGATAGCGATAGCGGTCGATTCCGTTTACGATAATTACACGGCCAATAACGGTATTATGATGATCACCGCTACGGTGTTATTCGCTTTCCAGATCTATTGTGACTTCGCGGGATATTCGACCATAGCGATCGGTGCTGCCAAGATACTCGGATTCCGGCTTATGGAGAACTTTGAGTCGCCTTATCTGTCTGCTTCATCAGGTGAATTCTGGCGCAGATGGCATATATCATTGTCATCATGGTTCAGGGATTATCTTTATATTCCCCTCGGAGGCAATCGCAAAGGCAAAGCTCGAAAATATATAAACATCATGATCGTATTTCTTGTAAGCGGTCTGTGGCACGGTGCAGCGTGGCATTTTGTCGTCTGGGGAGGTCTCTGCGGACTTTATCAGGTTATCGGCGACTGCTTAAAAGGCTCGAGAGATAAGGCATGTGAGTCGATCAAGCTTAAGGGCAGGATACGGAAGGTGTTTGCCGTGGTCTTTACATTTATCCTTACAGACTTCGCATGGCTCTTCTTCAGAGCAAAAAGCCTTAAGGTCGCTCTTAAGATGATCAGAAGAACGTTCGTGTCGTTCGGTACCGGCGGCATCCATTTCACGACTGCGCTCGGTATG
>OMQY01000152.1 GCA_900313405.1 uncultured Eubacteriales bacterium | reverse complement strand
GCGCTCATCGTATTGACCGCCATCGCGGGACAGAGCATCAACGGTGCCAAGCGATGGATCGGTGTCGGAGCACTCACATTCCAGACATCCGAGTATGTAAAGATCGGTATCATCGTCGCGCTCGCTTCCTACAGAGCACTCATCATCAGACTGCGCGACAGGGGTAAGCTCAAGGCGCCGAACCCGAACCTTCAGTCATTTACGGACGCTTTCTTTGACTTTATCCTGCCTGTCGGTGCAGCGCTGCTGATCGACGTATTCATCCTCGTTCAGCCGCACACATCGTGCTTCCTGATCGTCGGATTCGTTATCTTCGTCTGTATGCTGAGCTCGGGCATAAGCCTCAGGTCATGGTTCATAGGAGGACTCGTTATCCTGCTCGCAGGCGTTATCGCTTTTACGGCTTATACCGCCACGCATCCTGACTATATGGACAACTTCCAGCACGTTGTTCAGCGTATCAATATCTTTACGACACAGCACGAAGAGGATGAAGAAGCAGCGGCTGCTGCGGCAAACCTCACGGCCGACGATACCCGTCAGGTAGACAACGCACACAACGCTCTCGGTTCCGGCGGTATGTGGGGCATGGGCCTCGGCAATTCAAGATCCAAATATTCATACGTTTCCGAGGCACAGAACGACTACATCTTCTCGATCTATGTCGAGGAGACGGGATTCGTCGGAGGGGCGATACTGATACTGATGTATCTGGTCTTCTTCGGAATGTGCGTAATGGTAGTAATGCGGACGGATTCCATATTCACCCGAATGCTCGCGGTGGGTTATACTTCGCTGATAATGATACAGGTGCTCCTGAATATATCGGTTGAGCTCCAGCTGATACCGGCTACCGGTGTTACGCTGCCCTTTATCAGTTACGGCGGAACTGCACAGATATTCCTTATGGCAGCATATGGTATGATACTGTGCGTATCAAGGAGCGGGACAGAACCCGTCGTCAGGGAGAAGAGAAAATGACATACAGATTCATAGTTACAGGCGGAGGAACATCCGGCCACATCAATCCTGCTATCACGATCGCCGACAGCCTTCGCCGGTTCTACTCGGCCAAAGGTGACACATGCGAGATCATCTTCACCGGCCGATCGGCAGGTCTTGAAGGCGAGCTCGTGCCTCAGGCAGGCTATGAACTCCGCAGTATAACGGCCAAGCCTTTTCCGATGCGTCCCGGCATGAAGATGGTCAGGGCATATAAGGCACTCCGCGAAGGCCGCAAGCAGTGCGCATCGATAATCGACGAGTTCGCGCCCGACGCCGTTATCGGCACCGGCGGATATGTCTGCGCCCCTCTGCTGATGGAAGCATCTGCCAAGAAAGTCCCCGTTATCATTCACGAGTCGAATGCTTTCCCGGGCAGAGCCAACCGCATGCTCGGCAAGAAGGCGGACCTGGTGCTGACGGGCTTCCCCGATCTCGAAAAGGTTTTCGCCAAGGCCGGACGCGTCGTCTACACCGGCAACCCCATCCGAAGCATCATGTTCGGCAACACCAAGGCCGGCGCGCGTGCCAACCTGGGGATCGCATCTGACAGCAAGCTCGTCTTCGTCATGGGCGGCAGCCTTGGTTCAAAGACCCTGAACGACTTCGCTCTCGAAGCCGCTTCCGACCCCGAGCTCTCTGACGTTCACTTTGTCTTGAGCGCCGGCAAGCAGCAGAGCACACATCTGTCGATGAGCAACATCCCCGCCAACCTCGAGGTTCGCGAATACATCAATAACACCAACGATTACCTGGCAGGCGCCGACATCTGCATCACCAGATCCGGTGCCGTCACCTGTGCCGAGTCGGCGGCCATCGGAACATGTTCTATATTTGTCCCGTACCCGCACGCCGCACAGGACCACCAGACATATAACGCCCGTGCCTTCGAGAACGTCGACGGCGGTATCGTCGTAAGCGATGCCGAGGCGGTGGAGGGACGACTGCTTCAGGAGGTCAAGGCGCTCTTGAAAGACCCTGACCGTCGTGCACGGATGTCCGCGAATGCAACCAAGCTCGCAGTGAACGACTGCGATTCCCGTATCGTCGGCGCGATCGACGAACTGATCGGAAAGAAGTAACGATGGACGACGAGGAACTGAAGGAACTTTTCGATAAGGAAGAGGACGCAGATAAGTCCGGCAAGAGCGGGCCCGCCGGGCGCGCGACTTCTGCTGCCGATAAAAAGGCAGAGCCCGCCAAGGCTGCCCCTGAAGAAGAGGGCGTGACGGTCTTCGGCGACGGGGAGAAGAAGGCCGAGGGCGACGGCAAGAAGGCTGAGGATAAAAAGGCCGAGGGCGCAGATGCGGACAAGAAGGCCGAGGCTGAGAACAAGAAGCCTGACGGCAAGAAGGTCGAGGGCAAAGTTCAGGCGAGGCCGGGCACTCATTTCCCGTTCGATATCACCGACCGTGAGCCCGAGCCTTTTCCGATCAGCCTGAGGACGATGCTGTTGATGATCCTCGGCGTGCTCCTTCTGATCTTT
>OMQY01000033.1 GCA_900313405.1 uncultured Eubacteriales bacterium | reverse complement strand
TACGAGAAGCTTATCTCTAAGCCCGAATGTCTTCTTCATTTATTAACTAATCTGTCCTTCCTGTTCCTTTTCCTTCAAGACTCCCCCAAGCCTCTCAGGATCCCTCCGGCTTCCCGTCTGCTTCGTCGAAGTTGATCCTCTCCGCTTCGATGACCAGCGGGCGATTCATTATTCGATCGTTGATATTGAGGATGTACTCTCCGAGAAGTCCGATAAAGAACAGCTGAATGGACGCTATTACAAACATACCGATCGTAACGGGTGCCATACCTGCCGGGAACTGATTCCACATGGTAAGCTTCAGGATAAGGTAGACTATGGCGATTATCATGCTGATGAAAGAGAATATCGCACCGGCGATCGTAGCGATACGAAGACCGATCTTCGTATAAGACGTGATCGAGAGCATGGCGGCATCATAAAGTCTGTAGAAATTGTTAGACGTCTTTCCTGCTCTTCTCTTCGGCTGCTCATAAGGGATCTCCTTACGCTCGAATCCGAGTTCTCCGACAATACCGCGAAGGAACGGCTTCGGATCCTTGAGGTCTCTAAGCACCTGAATGAAAGCCTTGTCGTAGAGTCCCGATCCCGTGAAGTGTTCGATCTGCTCGACATCCGAGAACTTCTTGATGAGCTTGTAGTAGCATGACCTCAGGAAATACATGATCTTGCTCTCTTTGCTCGAAGTCTTGATGCCGATAACGATCTTGTAGCCCTTCTCCCACTCCCTGACATACTTGGGGACCATCTCAACGGGGTCCTGGAAATCACACACCATGGAGATGGTGCAGTCTCCGGTCGTCTGGAGCATTCCGTAATACGGGGAATTGAACTGTCCGAAGTTCTTGGCATTGAAGATAGCCTTGATCTTCTTGTTCTGAGCACAGATCTGACGCAGCTTCGGCCTTGTCATATCCTTTGAATCGTTGTCGATGAATACGATCTCGTAATCGTATTCCGGAAGATCGGTCGCAAACATATTGACTAATGCCTCAGCCATCGGCTCGACATTGAGTTCCTCGTTATAGCAAGGGATCAATATGCTTATCTTCTTCATCTTCCGTACCTCCCCACGTACCAATCCACTGTTTCTTTTATACCCTTCTCGAAAGTATACTCCGGAACAAATCCGGTATCTTCCTTTAATCCGGAGATGTCGGCACACAGATACATAACCTGGCCCGGGTAATAATCTACCTCTCCGAAGCCGATGTCAAGTGCCGGGTCTATGGCATCCCGAATGGCCCTGATGTAGTCGGCCAGAGGACGCACTTCACCGGAGCCTATAGTATAGACGACATTGGGCCTGCCTTTTGTTGCAACAAGATAAAATGCTCTTGCAGCATCTTTACAATACAGGTAGTCCCAGAGCTGTTCACCCTTTGTATATGAGGCTTTCTCACCCCGGAGCATCTTGCCGATGCCGCTCATTACCATGGTATGCATACCGTCAAAAGGACCGTATGTGCTTAAGATCCTGACCCAGTTATGCTTTATTCCTAGCTTGCCGGCCTCTATCCTCGTCATATGACAGGCTGCGAGCTTGCCCGCTCCATAACCGTTCTCGGGATTGACGGGAGTGTCACCGCTGAGCTTCGTTCCTTCGGGCACACGGCCGTATTCAGCCTGGGATCCCGCTCCCATGAATGCCCCGCATCCGACTGAGGCTGCGGCGCGGACGGCTGCGACTGCATTCCTGACATTTCTCATCTGCATATCGACATCGTTACGCGAATCACCGTGAGTACCGTCCCAGGCAAAGTGGAAAAAGAGTTCTGCGCTGTCCTTCGATAAAGGAGCCAGATGAGACTTCAACTCTTCTATATCATCAAGTCCGAGTTCGACCCTGACGATCCTGTCGTCTGCGGGCAGATTATCTGCTCTTGAAGATCCCGGACGGATAACGGCAATGACCTCATATCCTTCATTAAGGAGCACGTTGATCGTAGCCAGTCCGAGCATCCCGGTGGCTCCTGTTACTATGGCTCTCCTGATCGGATTATCGGCCATGTCTGACTCCTTTCGATGAATAGATGATATCAGTCTTTGTTGGGTATCGAAGCCTTGACGGCATCGAATTCGGCTCTGTCAAGGAACGGGAACATATCCTCGATCGGCGGGGATACGATCTTACCGTCCGGCAGTACCTTGGAAGAGAGCTTCGGTGCGAAGTTCTGCTTGTCGCTTACGACTACTTCGCACAGAACGGGATCATTGCCCTCCAGGACTTCTCTTGTCTTCTCTTCGATCTCGCTGCTGTCTTCGATCCTTACATATCTCATACCGTAAGCATAAGCCAGCTTCTCAAGATCAGGGAAGCTCAGGCCGTTGCCGTCACATACACCGACCATCGGGGGCTTGAACAGATTTGTCTGAGTCTGCCTGATCGAGTGATATCCGTTATTGTTGATTATGAATGTCTTAAGGTTCAGCTTGTTATAGATAACTGTCTGCATCTCCTGGATGTTCATCTGGAAGGAACCGTCACCGTCGATACAGATGACGCGATCACCTTCACAGGCAACCGCACATCCGACTGCAGCAGGGAAACCGTAACCCATGGCGGCACATCCGGAATTAGTAAACAGTCTGGTGCCGCTCTTGATGTGTGCACCCTGGAAAGTGACTACACAAGCAGAGCCGTTACCGCATATCATCTTGTCATCATCAGCCAGCACCTTGGTCATACGGTCGATGAAGACATAAGGATTGATAGGGTTTGTAACATTGTTATACTCGGGAAGGCATGCGGGATAACGCTTATCGATATCTCTGCCCCACTTTACCCACTCGGCGTGGATCGGATTGGGTTCATAAGCGGATAAGAGCATGTCATCGACCACATCCTTAAGATCGGCATGTACCTTCAGGTCGACTTTTACCGTAGGCTTATTGAGCTCGGCCTCATCGATCTCGACTACGATCTTGTAGGTCTCAGGCGACCACTCCTTGTAGTTATAACTGATCTGTCTGATATTGAGCCTGCAGCCCAGTACCAGCATAAGATCGGAATTCTGCATTACAAAGTTACCGCCGCGTGTACCGACCGTACC
>OMQY01000148.1 GCA_900313405.1 uncultured Eubacteriales bacterium | reverse complement strand
CTGACACTCACGGGAGTTACCGTTGGAACGGCAGTCTGAGACTCATCAGGATCATCCGTATTATCGGCAGAAGGAGTGGGACTTAGATTTCCTGCCCTTGCAGCAGAGAGGTCTGCAGCCGTAATGGAGCTTACGGGACACTGAAGAGATATATTCTCATTACTGCCGACATCATAATATTTGTAAGCAGAGACAACGGCAACGGCTCCGACAGTAAAAAGAACTGATCTAAGGAGTATCCGTCTTATCCTGTCGAAGGCACTAAGCGTGGTATAGGATCTTTTCTCTTTGATCTTACGCATATGCCGCCTCCTCACTACTTTTATTATACGTGAGCAAAGCTGTAAAGATCGGCAGAAATGCGGTTACAGGCGATTATGTAACCGATTTGTAATCTCAGTTGACTTTCTTGGTAGTCGGGGCATTAAGCATGGCTTTGTCTCTCTCCCGGCGCTTCTTATCGACATGATCGGCTATCCTCTCTACCCAGAGCTTGATAAGCGCACCTACAGGAACGGCAAAGAGCATTCCGAGTATTCCGCCGACTCTCGCACCGATAATGAGGGATACGATAACAAGCAACGGGTGAACTTCGATAGCATCGCCGAGGAGCTTAGGATTGATAACGTTACCGTCGACTGTCTGAATTACAAAGAGTACGAGAATTGCAATAAACATTATCTTGTAGTCAGCCGTGATAAGTCCGACGATCAGGATGGAACCGTAACCGAGGAACGGGCCGAGATACGGGATCAGGTTACCGATACCTGTTACAAGACCGATAAGTATTGCATATTTAATACCTACGATAGATAAAGCGATACTTGTGGAGAATGCCATGAAAGTAGCATCTATTACCTGACCTCTGATATAGCCGGAGAATACTGTATCGGCATCCTTTACGATCTGCTTAACGAAAGCATACTTCTTGGGACCTAAGAGCCTGTTAAGAAGGCTCTTCCAATAATTCATAAGGTTCTCTCCGTCCATCAGGAAGTATACGGCAAATACAATGGAGAAAAGAAGCGTTGTAAAGATATTAGGGATCGCCTTGACAAAGTCTACGAGGCCGTCAGCCAGAGACAGGAGGAAATCTGTTGCCATATCACCTGCCTGGTCGATCCAATCATTGACTTCATCGGACTTTACGTTCATCGATTCGAGCCTTGAACTGAGATCATTGGCGAGGTCGATAAAGTTATCAGAGGCCTTATTGAATGAACTGATGATGCCCTCAGTGCTTATTATCGCAACAGTACTCTTGATCGCTGATATCAGTGCGGATATAGCAAGAGCGATAATACCTGCGATCATGAGGGCGATAATAGTAACAGATAAGCCTCTTGATCTTCTCGGATGTCCCTTAAAGAGCTTGAACCTCTCCAGGAAAGACTGTATCTTACGCATAACGGGATAGAGCAGATAAGCGGCAACAAAACCTATAAATACGGGCCTTAAGAGTCTGCTCGTCCAGAAGAATCCTTCCTTGACATCCGTAAGGATATCGCCCAGATTATCTGCGACTTTGAAAAGAACATAGATAGTGACAACCATCACAACGATAAGCATGGCTGTCAGCTTATTCTTTCTGTCTATCTCATTAAGCCACTTCATCCTGTAACCTCTTCATGAAGAATGTATGTATTATATATCAGTTTTCGCTGATTAGCCAATATAGATATGCTTTACGGATATCATATGTAACAGTCATCGAAAAAGGGTTGCCCTCACGGACAACCCTTTGCGATTACTTTGAGTTAAATGCGATCACTCTTCGGCAGGAGCTTCAGCTGCTTCCTCTGCAGGTGCGGGAGCTGCAACTTCCTCAACAGCAGGAGCTTCCTCAACAGGAGAGTCGGCTACAGCCTCTTCCTCGGCATCCTCGATCTCATCGATAACGGGATCGATAGGCTCAACTTCCTTGATGCTGATGGAGATACGACGCTCATCCTTCTTGATGTCGATAACCTTAGCGATAACTTCCTGACCTACCTTAAGTACATCAGAAGGCTGCTGAAGTCTTACGGAAGAGATCTGGGATACATGGCAGAGGGCATCGAGATCAGGCTCGAGCTGAACGAATGCACCGAAGTTTGTAAGTCTGACGACTGTACCCTTAACAACAGAACCTACCGGGATCCTCTCCTCGATATTGTAGTAAGGATCGTCCTCTTCCTTCTTATATCCGAGAGAGATCTTCTTTGTCTCTCTGTCAAAGCTCTTAACATATACGTCGATCTCGTCACCGACGGAAAGAACGTCAGAGGGCTTCTTGATCCTCTTCCAGGAAAGCTCCGTGATGTGAACAAGTCCGTCAACACCTCCGATGTCAACGAATGCACCGAACTCGGGAAGGCCTCTTACGATACCCTTGTAG
>OMQY01000019.1 GCA_900313405.1 uncultured Eubacteriales bacterium | reverse complement strand
TAGGGACCAGATACAATACCATTGAGGTCCTGACGGTCGGCGATGATATCCCCGAATTCCTGTGCCGCCATCTGGTAGACGAACTGTTTGTTGCGATCCCCGGAGAGAGACATCAGGGAAGATATGTTGATATGTTCAGCAATATGGGTATTCCTGTCCACAGTGTTCTCGACTTCACGGCAACCGAGAAGAAGGACGGAAGACAGAGGATAATGGAGAAGGTCGGAGGGTATCCTGTCCTTACGACGACTGCCAACACCGCGGCGCTGTACCAGGTTATAGCAAAGAGGGTTTTCGATATAATAGGTTCCATCGTCGGGATCCTTCTTACGGTGATACTCACCATAATACTGGGTCCCATTATCTATATCAAATCTCCGGGTCCGATCTTCTATTCGCAGAAGCGCGTCGGTAAGAACGGCCGTGTCTTCAAGATGTACAAGTTCAGGAGTATGTATCCTGATGCAGATGAGCGTAAGGACGAGCTGCTTGCTGAGAATACCATCAAGGATGACATGATGTTCAAGCTCGATTTTGACCCTCGTGTTATCGGCAACCGCAAGACTCCTGACGGCAAGATGAAGACCGGTATCGGTGCATTCATAAGGCGCACGAGCATAGACGAATTCCCGCAGTTCTTTAACGTCCTTCGCGGCGATATGAGTCTTGTCGGAACAAGACCCCCGACGGTCGACGAATATAAGAAATACAAATTGCATCACAGGGCGCGTCTGTCCATCAAGCCCGGCATCACCGGACTCTGGCAGATCAGCGGCCGTTCCGACATCAAGGACTTCGAGGAAGTCGTCAATCTTGACAAAGAATATATCAACAACTGGAATATGGGTCTGGACATCAAGATCATTCTCAGAACAGTAAAGCAGATCTTTACGGGAAGGGGTGCAAGATGAATCCTCGTAAGCTTTTTGTTAAGGCGATCAGTCTGCTGATGGTCATTGCCATACTTCCTTCTTCCGTCCTGGCCGAGCCTTCCGACGAGACCGGCGATCCTACGGAAGAGACCGGTACAAGTGCCGAGGATGAGGCGAATAACAGCACCACCGGTAACTACTACTATGTACTTAACGGAGACGGCACGTACAGCATTGTCTACGGTGAACCTGCTCCCGTGGAGAACGATCCGACGTTCACACCCGACACCGAAGGGCTTGGAGGCTTTGTTGCGCGCCTTTATACGACTGTGCTGTCCCGTGAAGCTGAGCAGGCAGGTTATGAAGACTGGTGCAGCAAGCTGTCGCGCGGCGAGATGAACGGACGCGAAGTCGCCGAAGGGTTCTTCGAGAGTCAGGAATTCCTGAATAAGTCACTTAGCAACGAGGAATACCTCACGATACTCTATAGACTCTTTTTCGACCGTGAGCCTGATCCGGAAGGTATCGCCACATGGACTGCCAAGCTCGAAGAGGGGGTATCACGCACCGATATCAGAACGGGATTCTACGATTCCGCAGAGTGGGCGAATACCTGTCTTGCTTACGGCATAAAGTCCGGCGGCAACGGAACAGCCACCGAGATCCCTGATCCCACCGAGGGCATGATCACATTCGTTAAGGCGCTCTATTCGGAGTGCCTCGGAAGAGAAGCGGATGACTGGGGACTCAACCAGTGGACACACGAGCTTGCCGCCCAGACAATGACAGGCAAGCAGGTCGCATATGGATTCTTCTTCAGCCAGGAATTCCTGAAGAAGGCCGACGAGATGACCCCCGAAGAGCTGATCACGGTCTTCTATACCGTTTTCCTCGATCGTACTCCCGACGAGTACGGAATGAGTTACTGGAAGGACAAACTGTCATGGGGGATCGGCGTCGAAGGGCTGTTCACGGGATTTGCCGATTCATCCGAGTTTAAGACAAAATGCGCCAACTACGGCGTAATCTGCGGCGAGCACATAGACGTGGGCAGCGTGGAATTCGACAGCGACTTTATCGAATTCGCTTCCTGGGGCTCCATCAGAACGGGCATCGAGAGACTCGACTCCGTTACGAATCTGTATCCTCATAACTTCTATACACAATATGACGTAAAGTCTGCCACAACGACATCTCAGGTCGTTTACATATCCGAGCGTGAGATCAAGGTCATCGAGAAATTCGCCGCCTCTCACTTCCAGCCCAGCTGGACGCCCGGTCAGAAAGTCGCTTACACCCTCTGGTGGATCCACATGAACGTCCGCTACGCCAACTCCTCCGCCGCCTGGTCAGCCATCGGCGGTGCAGGCTACGCTGAGGCGGTCTTCGAGCGTCGTGCAGGCCAGTGCGCCCAGTACAACGGCGCTCTGATCGAGATGATGTGCTGGCTCGGTTACGATGCCAACATGATCCTCGGATCCCGCGGCCGCAGCGGCGGTGTCGGCGCCCAGCACTTCTGGGGCGAGGTCACCATCGACGGCCAGGTCTACGTAATGGAATCCGGCAACTACGGCGACTACCCCTACTGGCTCTACTTCTGTGCTCTCTACAGCGAGACCTCCAAGTACATCAAGAATACAGTGTTGATGGGGTGAGGGGCGCTCGCATCTTCCGCGGAATATACGAACAGTCCTCGTCGCCGCGCGAGCGCGACTCCTGCGGAACTAATTCCGCGGAAGATACTCGCGCCGGCGAACTGTAGAGTCCCACTCGCCTGCGTATAGCACGCCGGCAGGCAGTGCGGATGGGCGCGGAAGATACTCGCGCCTGCGAACTGTAGCCGGAAGAGGGGATGAGCGCTGCTTGCCTGTGTGCTGTAGACGGCAGGCAGCTGAAGATCGGTTC
>OMQY01000147.1 GCA_900313405.1 uncultured Eubacteriales bacterium | reverse complement strand
TTCATCGAGGTCGTTAAGGAGGAATTGGCAAATGGCCAGAACAGCTGAGATCAAGCGTAAGACGGGTGAGACGGATATAGAAGTCAGGATCGATCTGGACGGAACGGGAAAGTCGAATATCAATACGGGGATCGGATTCTTCGATCACATGCTCACCGCGCTGTCCAAGCACTCCGGAATCGACATCGATATCTCGTGCAAGGGTGACCTCTATGTGGACGGACATCACTCGGTAGAGGATGTCGGTATCGCTCTGGGTTCTGCTTTTGCCGAGGCACTCGGTGATAAGGTCGGGATCGTCAGGTTCGCATCCTTCAGATGCCCTCTGGATGAGGCACTGGGTGACGCCGTAGTCGATATCTCCGGAAGACCTTATCTGGTGTTTGACTGCAAGTTCGCATCGGACATGATCGGACAGATGGAGACACAGCTGTTCGAAGAGTTCTTCAGAGCGTTCGCGGTAAATGCCGGGATAACACTGCACATCTCGAGCCCCTACGGGATCAATGACCACCACAAGGCGGAGGCGATGTTCAAGTCGCTCGCCCGCGCACTGAGGCAGGCCGTATCGATCGACGAGAGGTTCAAGGATCAGGTCATATCGACCAAGGGAGTTCTGTGATCCTTTCTAAGAGTAACGGAAGAGGGCGCGGGCTTGTGAGGTCTGCGCCCTCTTTGCTTGACAGTCATTATGCTAACAATTATCATTCTTATGTCCTGACCTGGAGCGTTTCCCGTAATGGACGTTTATACACAGATCATTAAAGCGGAGGTACATATCATGCTTATCAAAGATACTGATTTTATTGACTTACCGGTGTTTATCAAGGGTAAGGTAAGAAATGTTTACGACCTGGGAGATTCTCTCCTTATGATCGTTACGGACAGGATCTCAGCGTTCGATGTTGTTTTCGATGAGCTGATACCGGATAAGGGCAAGGTTCTCTCGTCAATATCTGCATTCTGGTTTGATTTTACGAAGGATATCATTCCGAACCACGTGATCACGACTGATCCTAAGGAATATCCTATGGGACTTGATAAGTTCGAGAAGGAACTCAAGGGACGTTCGATGCTCGTTAAGAAGGTTCAGATGCTTCCTGCAGAGTGTATCGTAAGAGGTTATCTCGAGGGATCTGCTCTTAAGGAATATAAAAAGAGCGGAACGGTCGGAGGCATCAAGATGCCTGAGGGCCTGAAGCAGGGCGATAAGCTGCCTGAACCTCTGTTCACACCTTCCACCAAGGAAGAGACGGGACACGATATCAATATCACTTTCGAGCAACTTAAGGAGCTCCTGGGAGATGAAGATGCTACAGCTCTTAAGGATGCTGCGATCGCACTCTATAACAAGGTATCCGAGTATGCCCTTACAAGAGGACTGATCCTTGCCGACACCAAGTTCGAATTCGGTAAGATCGATGGCAAGCTCGTAGTTGCTGATGAGATGTTCACACCTGATTCCTCGAGATTCTGGGATGCGGCAGATTATGAACCCGGCAGAGCTCAGAAGAGCTTTGATAAGCAGTACTTAAGAGAATGGCTCGAGACACTCGACTGGGATAAGACATATCCCGCACCGACTCTTCCCGAGGAGGTCATCAATAAGACGGCCGAGAAGTACCGCGAGTGCTACTCAAGACTTACAGGTAAGGAAATAGAATAATAATGATAGCCGTTATCGACTACGGGATGGGCAATCTGGCTTCAGTCCGTAAGGCCCTGACATATATGCACAGCGAGGCGATCATTACCGATGACGTTGACAGGATCATGTCTGCTGACGGTGTTATATTACCCGGAGTAGGAGCAATTGCTCCTGCTATGGAGGCTCTCCGCGCCAAGGGGCTCGATAAGGCCGTTAAGGATATCGCATCTTCAGATAAGCCGTTCCTCGGCATCTGTCTGGGAATGCAGCTCCTTCTGGACGGATCGGAGGAAGGCGCCGAAGAAGGCGGACTGGTCCCGGCACTGGGCATTATCCCCGGAAAGGTGATCAGGTTTCCCGCATCCGAGACAACAGATAAGGGACTTAAGGTGCCTCAGATCGGGTGGAACGACCTGAGCGGTGTAACCGGATCACTTCTGCGCGAGGGCGATCATGTGTACTTTGTTCACTCATACTATTGTGCTCCGGATAATGAGTCCGATGTTGCCGCCTACACTGAGTACGGTATCAGATATGCGGCTGCACTGGAAAGAGGCAACGTCTTTGCTACTCAGTTCCACCCGGAGAAGAGCGGTGAAGCGGGGCTTCAGATCTTGAGCAAGTTCATCAGGAGGACAAGATAATGATCATTCTACCGGCAGTGGATCTGTTGGGCGGCAAGGCTGTAAGGCTTAAGCAGGGCAAGTACGATCAGGTTACGGTCTATTCCGATGATCCGGTCTCCCAGGCCGTAGGCTTTCTTGAGGCAGGTGCTGAGTGGATACATGTTGTGGACCTCGATGCTGCCAGATCCGGCATTCCGACCAACCACATGATCATAAAGGAGATCGTAAAGGAAACAGGTCTCAAGGTCGATACAGGCGGAGGCATCCGTAATATGGATACCCTGAGCCGCTGGATAGAGGATTACGGAGTAACGCGTTGTGTATTGGGCACGTCCGCCATTAAGGATCGCGACTTCACCGAGAAGGCTCTTGACCGCTACGGCGAAGCGATAGCCATCGGTATCGATGCACATGACGGTGAAGTTGCTGTTGACGGATGGACCGAGGGCTCGGGAGTAAAGGCCGTTGACTTTGCGCTCACAATGAAGTCTTTGGGTGCACGCACGGTCATCTTTACGGATATATCGAGAGACGGTATGCTGAGCGGTCCTGCCTTTGATTCCACTAAGGAGATGGTAGAGACGACAGGTATAGATATAATCGCTTCCGGAGGCATCGGATCGGATGAAGATATCATGTATATCAAGGGAAGCGGTTGTGCCGGAGTTATAGTCGGCAAGGCGATCTACGAAGGAAAGGTGGATCTTAGAAAATGCTTACAAAACGTATAATCCCCTGCCTTGACGTTAAGGACGGACGTGTCGTAAAAGGCGTTAACTTCGTATCGCTCAGAGATGCCGGCGATCCTGTTGAGTGTGCCAGACAGTATAATCTGTCCGGTGCGGACGAACTGGTCTTCCTGGATATCACGGCAACTCTCGAAGCACGTGATACCGTTATCGATATGGTCGAGCGTGTTGCGGATGAGATATTCATTCCGTTTACGGTCGGCGGCGGGATCAGGACACTCGATGATATAAGGGCGATCCTTAATGCAGGTGCCGATAAGGTCTCCCTTAATTCCGCAGCAGTCAAGAATCCGGAGTTCGTAAGAGAAGCATCCGCCAGATTCGGAGCTCAGTGTATAGTTGTCGCAATAGACGTTAAGAGACGTGAAGGCGAGGAAGATAAGTTCCCGAGCGGCTGGGAGGTCGTTATTGCAGGCGGGACCAAGCCTACCGGCATTGATGCGCTGTGGTGGGCTAAGGAAGTTAACCGCCTTGGCTGCGGTGAGATCCTTCTTACGTCCATGGATAAGGACGGCACCAAGAGCGGCTACGATAATGAGATCACTGCCATGATCGCCGACAGTGTAAGCGTTCCGGTTATCGCTTCAGGCGGAGCGGGAACAATGGAGGACTTCTACGACGGGATCGTTCTCGGTAAGGCGGATGCCGTTCTGGCTGCAAGCCTCTTCCACTTCGGAGAGATCAAGATAAGCGACCTTAAGGAATATCTGGAAGGCCGTGGTATCCCGGTAAGGAAGATCGGAAGAGAACTGGACATGTGGGCCCACATGAAGAAGAATTCTGACGGAATGGTTCCTGCCATCACGATCGACGAGGAGACCGGTGAGGTCCTCATGATGGCTTATATGAACTATGAGGCCTTCGAACTGACGCAGAAGACAGGATATATGCACTACTATTCGCGTTCGCGCAACACCCTCTGGAAGAAGGGGGAGACGAGCGGGCATCTTCAGAAGGTGGTCGACTCGGCGATCGACTGTGACAGGGATACGCTCCTGTTTACCGTCGAACAGACCGGCGCGGCGTGTCACACGGGCAATCACAGTTGTTTCTATACAAAGCTCGACGACTGGGATGTCGAGACAAAAGACTGACTTGAAGGTCACTTGTGACCTTTGCGCAAAGGAGGATAAAGATGGACATTCTTAATGAACTCTACAATGTAGTACTTGATCGTAAGGCTCACCCCACGGAAGGTTCCTACACGAACTATCTTCTTGACAAGGGTACGGAGAAGATAGCCAAGAAGGTCGGCGAGGAAGCTGTCGAGACAGCGATCGCTGCCGCCAAGAGCAACAAGGAAGAGGTGATCGCCGAGATCGCGGATCTCTACTATCATGTACTCGTTCTCATGGCTGATATGGATATCACCCCTGCTGAAGTCGAGAAAGAACTCAGGAGCAGAAGATAAACATATCTATTATTCGCCGCAAAATGTAACAAAAGGGCGGAAATTAAGCGATTGACAGTATTTGACGACCTGTGATACAATGTCTTTCGCTAAAACCCTTTGAGGTCTTTTTTTATTGCTTCGAAGTTGATTTGGAGGTAAAGGTATGGCTAAGACCAGCGCACGTGATAAGATCACACTTGCATGTGAAGAGTGCAAGCAGAGAAATTATCAGACTTATAAGAACAAGAAGAACGATTCCGACAGGATCGAGCTCAAGAAGTATTGCCCCTTCTGTCGTAAGCACACAGTTCACAAGGAGACTAAGTAATATAGTCTTCTATATATCAGTGAGGTGTATTAATGGCTGACAAGAAGAAACCGAACATATTCAAGCGTATCGGCCAGAAGATCAAGGAGATCCGCCTTGAACTTAAGAGAGTCGTATGGCCTTCCAAGGAGAAGCTCAAGACTACTTCTGCAGTAGTGCTTGTTGTCATCGCTTTCTTTGCCGTATTCCTGTCGACTATCAGTCTCGGCGGCAACTGGCTGCTCGAGAAGATCGGATTCTACGATCCTGATGAGACGACTACTACGACAGAGGCGAGCGAGGAAGAGATTCCCGTAGCGACTCAGCCTGCCGAGACAGAGGCTCCTGAGACCGTAGAAGAGACAGAGCCTGTCGAGGAAAGCGCAGAGTAAGCATAATCGTTTGTGAAGGAGCATCAAATGCCTGAAGAGAACGAAGCAAAGTGGTATGTAGTTCATACATACTCCGGATATGAGAATAAGGTAATGACACTTCTCGAGAAGACTATCGAGAAGCGTGGCATGCAGGATGTAATCCAGGAGATCAGCGTTCCTACCGAGGATGTCGTCGAGATCAAGGACGGCAAGAAGAAGTTGGTAAAGCGTAAGAAGTATCCGGGATATGTCTTTATTAAGCTCGTCAGCAATTTCGAGCATCTTAAGAGCACGGATGAGCCTACTGCAGCCGATAAGGAACTGTGGTATCTGATCCGTAACACAAGAGGCGTAACGGGATTTGTAAGCACGAACCCCAACAAGCCCCTTCCTCTCACAGAGAGCGACATGGCAGCCATGGGTATGGAGACCGACTGGGTACCTGAGGTCGACTATGGTGTCGGAGATACGATCCGTGTCATCAGCGGACCTTTTGCCGACAGTGTCTGCGTAGTAGAGGAGATGAACAACGAGAAGCAGCAGGTCAAGGTCCGCATCACGATGTTCGGACGTGAGACCCCTGTAAACCTCGACTTTACACAGGTCGAGAGGATCTAAGGTTATCAGCGCGAAGCGCACGATAATAAATATTTTTTGGGAGGTGGCCAAGAATGGCTAAGAAAGTCACAGGTTACATTAAGTTACAGATACCTGCAGGCAAAGCAACACCTGCGCCGCCGGTAGGACCAGCTCTTGGACAGCATGGTGTAAACATCCAGCAGTTCGTAAAAGAGTTCAATGAGAGAACAGCAAAGGATGCAGGTCTCGTAATCCCTGTAGTTATTACAGTTTACGCAGATCGTACATTCTCTTTCATTACAAAGACTCCTCCGGCACCGGTATTACTCAAGAAGGCAGCTAATATCGAGACTGCATCCGGAAGACCTAACACACAGAAGGTTGCTAAGGTTACATGGGAGCAGTGCCTGGAGATCGCTAAGATCAAGATGCCCGATACAAACGCAGCAGACGTTGAGGCTTGCGCCAGAATGGTAGCAGGTACAGCCCGCAGCATGGGTATCGAAGTTATTAAGGACTGATAAGGAAAGGAGAATAGCATGAAAGCCGGTAAGAGATACACTGAGCTTGTAAAGCTCGTAGATAAGTCCGCAGCCTATGATCCTTCCGAGGCAGTTCGCCTTGTACAGGAGACAGGTAAGGCAAAGTTTGATGAGACAGTTGAGCTCCACGTTCGTCTGGGCGTTGACTCACGACATGCAGATCAGCAGGTCAGAGGCGCAGTAGTTCTTCCTCACGGTACAGGCCGTACGAAGAAGGTACTCGTATTCGCTAAGGGCCCCAAGGCTGATGAGGCAACAGCTGCAGGTGCTGATTATGTCGGCGCTGAGGAGCTCGTTACAAAGATCCAGAGCGAGAACTGGTTCGACTTCGACGTTATCGTTGCAACTCCCGACATGATGGGTGTTGTAGGTCGTATCGGTAAGCTTTTGGGTCCTAAGGGCCTTATGCCTAACCCTAAGTCCGGTACAGTTACAATGGATGTTACAAAGGCTATCAACGATATCAAGGCCGGTAAGGTTGAGTATCGTCTTGATAAGACAAACATCATCCACGTACCGATCGGAAAGGTTTCTTTCGGTCAGGAGAAGCTCGAGGAGAACCTCAAGACTATCATGGATGCCATCATCAAGGCTAAGCCTGCGGCTGCCAAGGGCCAGTACTTGAAAAATGTAACGATTTCCGCTACAATGGGTCCCGGTATCAAGATCAACTCTCAGAAGTTCATCTGATAACAGATCTTGAACAACTACAATTAAATATCTTTCATGCCTAAGACAGCAGGCGGGAAACCTTAATGGCTCATCAGAGCCGCCGGCCGAGGAATGATCAGATCCTAAGGATTATTATCAACCCTCATGTCTTATGGCGTGGGGGTTTTAATAATACTAACAAGGAGGAAAACCCAAATGCCCAGTGAGAAGATTCTTGCTGCAAAAAAGCAGGTCGTATCTGATCTCGCAGCTGCTTACAAGGATGCATCAGCGTTCGTATTCGTATCTGCACGCGGTCTTACCGTTGAGCAGGACACACAGCTTCGTAATGCTTTCCGTGCTGCAGACGTTAAGTACAGTGTCGTAAAGAACACAACACTCCGTCTTGTATTCAAGGAGCTCGGGATCGAGGGTGCTGAGGACTACTTCACAGGTCCTACAGCTGTTGCTTATTCCACGGATGTAGTAACACCCGCTAAGGTCGCTGCTAAGTTTGCATCAGATTTTGAGCCTCTTGAGATCAAGGGTGGCGTTATCGAGGGTAAGGTCGCTGATAAGGCAGAGATCGAAGCTCTCTCTAAGGTCCCGGACAAGGAGACTCTCTACAGCCAGGTCGTCTATGGTTTGCTTTTCCCTTTTACAAAGCTTGCCATGCTCGTTAAGGCTGTTGCCGAGAAGGCGGAAGAAGAAGGTGGCGCAGTCGCTGCCGCAGCTCCCGCAGAGGAGGCACCTGCTGCAGAAGAAGCTGCAGCTACAGAAGAAGCACCTGCCGAGGAGGCACCTGCAGCTGAAGAGGCTGCAGCTCCCGCTCCCGAAGCAGAAGAAGCCCCTGCCGAAGCTGATGCTGAGGCTTGATCACACTTTCTGTTGAAGAATTAACAGACAGGAAAAGCTATTATTTGAAATACTATTAGGAGGAAACTAATCATGGCTAGTGAGAAAATTACAAAGATTCTCGAAGACATCAAGGCACTGTCCGTAACAGAGCTCTTTGACCTCGAGAAGGCAATCGAAGAAGAGTTTGGTGTATCTGCAGCTGCTGTTGTATCCGCTGCTCCCGCTGCCGGCGCAGGCGCTGCTGCCGCTGCTGAGAAGACAGAGTTCACAGTAGTACTTAAGAGCTTCGGCGACTCCAAGATGGGTGTCATCAAGGCTGTTAAGGATGCTATGGGTCTCGGACTCAAGGATGCTAAGGAGCTCGTTGAGAAGGCTCCCGTTAACCTCAAGGAGAATGTATCCAAGGAAGAGGCTGACGATCTCGTTAAGAAGCTCGACGGTTCCGGCGCTGAGCTCGAGGTTAAGTAATCTTATTACTCGATTAGAGCAACATAAGAGGAGTTGTCTCAAAAGTGACTGGTTCACAGCGAGGCAACTCCTTTTATAATGTTCACAACCGGAAGCAAAGCACCGGCGAAATCGTCAAAGAATCGGGGCTGTCTCATTTGCTTTTGAGACAGCCCCTGTTCGTATTCTTTTTTCGTTTTATCAGCCTACTCCGTTACAGAGATAGATAACGTTGTTAAACTCATCGTATTCAACAGTATTTCCGGTAGTCCTTAACTCGATGCTGTCTGCGATGTGCTCAGCCAGCTCCATGCTGTCGGTTGTAGCGATGGCGATGACGTAACCTTCTGTCATGTTGTACTTGAGATAGTAGAGCACAGGAGTTCCTGTATCAGCTGAAGTTCCCCAGGCCTTATAAATAATGAATTCACCGTCCTGTGTGCTCTCCTCGGAATCGATGGTATCTTTTATGAAGATGCAGCCGTCAGGTCCGAACTGGGAAGCGTAGTAGACATTTACGTTATAGCTCTTCTCTCCCATATTGTAGTCACCCTGGAGTGCTTCGCTCCACTCGTTGGGAGCACCCCAGTTGTACGTATACCCGTCAGGAGCGTAGTTGGTCTTGAACTCCACTTCTTCACAGGACGTGAAGGAATCGAATGTGAAGACCTTGGTGATGTTGGTATATACGAAGCTGTCTTCCTCCTGGTGTACGATGGTCTCCATTGTCTCTCCGGTCTCTTCGTCTACCGTGACCACAGCCGGAATGTCTTCCTCAGAGAGTTTGGCTACGATGGTCTCTTCGGGTTCGGCATCTCTTGCCGTCATACCGGACAGGGCAGCATATGCCGTGGCACCCAAAGCTGCAGTTATGGCTGCCACAAGTGCTAAGGTGATTATCTTCTTTTTCATATGTTTTTGTCCTGATATTACTTCAGGGTCGTGTAACTTCAGAGCTTCCGCTCTGTACTCTTCAGAGATTTTGCTCATGGCTTCTGATATAACTTCCCTTTTCATATCAGATTCTCCTTTCGTAGAAATGTTCTAAGCTTTTCGCGGATACGATACAG
>OMQY01000122.1 GCA_900313405.1 uncultured Eubacteriales bacterium | reverse complement strand
TAAATAATCATCAGGAGATTTTTTAATTTCATATATGAAGTACGGTTCAGGCGGAGGAAGAGATAAGGACGAGATCCTAAGCTGCTCATTCTGCGGCAAGTCGGAATATGATGTTCCGAGACTTTTCTCCGGCGTTAATTGTTACATATGTATTGACTGTATCAGGACTGCCTACGGTATCGTAGCCGAGGAAGAGAAGATCCAGAAGAAGAAGAGGATGAAGGCAGCAAGGCCGAGGAAGCTCATCACTCCGCATCAGATCAAGGATAAGCTCGATCAGTACGTCGTAGGCCAGGATGATGCCAAGGTTACACTGTCTGTAGCCGTGTATAACCACTATAAGCGTGTCTTCGCCGATCTCCCCGATGACGACACGGAACTTTCCAAGAGTAATATCCTCCTTCTCGGACCCACGGGTTCCGGTAAGACGCTCCTTGCCCAGACACTTGCAAGGATCCTTGATGTACCTTTTGCAGTAGCTGATGCTACATCGCTCACGGAAGCGGGTTACGTAGGTGAGGATGTTGAGAATATCCTGCTTAAGCTCATTATCGCGGCTGATTACGTTATCGAGCGCGCTCAGATGGGAATCATCTATATCGATGAGGTCGATAAGATCACGAAGAAGTCCGAGAATGTCTCCATCACACGTGATGTAAGCGGTGAGGGCGTTCAGCAGGCACTCCTTAAGATACTCGAGAGCACGGTCGCTTCAGTCCCTCCCAAGGGCGGACGTAAGCATCCGAATGAAGAATGTATTCAGATAGATACAACGAATATCCTGTTCATCTGCGGCGGCGCTTTCGACGGGCTTGATGAGATAATCGCCAATCGTGTTGCCGACAAGCAGTACGGCTTCGGAGCCGATATCCAGTCCAAGAAGGATCTCCACAGCGGCGTATACTACCATCAGGTAGCACCTCTCGACCTCATGAAGTACGGTCTGATCCCCGAGTTTATCGGAAGGATCCCTGTCGTAGCAGCTCTGGATAAGCTTGATGCAGATGCATTGATCTCTGTTATGACACAGCCGAAGAATGCTCTTGTCAAGCAGTATAAGAAGATGATGAAGATCGATGATGTCGACCTCGAGTTTACGGACGATGCGATCCGTGCCATTGCCGAGAAGGCGATCGAGCAGAAGACCGGAGCCAGAGGTCTCAGATCCATCATCGAGGAGACGATGCGAGACGTTATGTTCAATATTCCTTCACAGAGGGATGTTACCAAGTGTATTATCGATGGTCCCTGTATTACGCAGGGCAAGGCTCCTACAATGATCTATAAGCATCAGAACTCCTCCGAGGACCATTCTGATTCGACCGGTGAGTTAGGAGTAAGCTGATCATCGTTACTATCTGATCGATATACCCGCAGAGTAAGGAGGCTACTATGGCTGAATCTTTTTATTGTGTACTTGACATCGGCGGAACCAAGATACTTGGTGCCATCTTCAATTCCAAGAAGGAGATAGTCTATCGTCTTAAGAAGAAGACGAAGGCCGACGGAGAAGATACTCAGAATGTTGAAGATACGATCATCAGCGTTGTTGATGAGATGCTCGGCGAGTTCGGTATCAAGCCTTCTCAGGTTAAGGCTATAGCAGCAGGCGCCCCCGGCGTCATCGATCAGGAGAAGGGTATCGTACTCACTTCACCGAACCTTCCCTGGACAGATTATGATATCAAGACCCCTATCGAAAAGAAGTTCGGAACTAAGTTCTACATCGGCAACGACGTTAATGTCGGCGTATTAGGCGAGTACAAGTACGGTGCCGGCAAGGGCTATAAGAATATAGTCGGTCTCTTCGTCGGAACGGGTATGGGCGGAGGCCTTATCCTTGACGGTAAGCTCTATACGGGTCACAAGTTCAAGGGCGCGGAATACGGTCACATGATCCTCGATCCCGAAGGACCTTTGTGCAACTGCGGCCAGCGCGGCTGTCTCGAGGCTTTCTCGAGCAAGCAGGGCATGTCATCCTATATCAGACAGCAGGTATCCCGGGGCAGAGAGTGCGTTATGGCCGATGCCATCACAGGATCCGCATTTAAGAGCAAAGCATTGAAGAATGCTCTCAAAGCCAAGGATCAGGTTGCAATTGAAGCCGTGGATCGTGCCTGCCACTATCTGGCTATAGCATCCGGTAATCTGGTCAATACGTTCAGCCCTGAGCTCGTAGTCTACGGAGGCGGTGTTATCGAAGCTGTCGGTGATATCTTCCTTCAGAAGATCCTCTCTGAGGTCGACCGCTATTGCATGCCTTCCATCAGGAAGACGGTTGAGTTTAAGACTGCAGCTCTGGGCGATGATTCCATACTCTACGGCGGATTGTCGATGATACTGGAGAAGTAAGGAAAGTCACGGTTGACACTATCCCCACACGGAATTGACATATCCTGAGCTTCTGTTTATAATCGTTCTCGATGCGATGACGAAGAGAAGTAGTCCGGTTTATCGCTTAAGAGAGCATGGGGTCATGGGCTGAGAGCCCCTGCAGAATGAATCCGGATGAATAACACTTCACCAGCAGCGAACCCAAAAGCTTACACTCAGTAGGGGAGCCGCAGGCCGGCGATAAAGGCATAAGAGAGATCCCGTACAGGGATAATTCAGGTGGTACCGCGGACTATAGTTCGTCCTGAGAGTCGTTGAGGCTGTTCAGAACGGGCTTTTTTATTGCAAGAAACGGAGGATTGTATGAACACGGCAAACATTTATCGTGATAAGGTGATCAATAAGATCAGCGAAGAGGATGTAGGTAAGCATATCAGGGCTGCCGGCTGGATCGAGAATATCAGGGACCACGGCGGTGTATCTTTTATCGACCTGAGAGACATGTACGGCGTTCTTCAGGTAGTAATGAGAGACACGAGCCTTCTTGACGGTCTTGTCAAGGAAGACTGTATCTCCGTGGAAGGTGTTATCGACCACAGAGACGAGGAGACATATAATCCCAAGATCGAGACAGGAACTATCGAGCTTGAGGCTCATAGTGTCGAGGTACTCGGTAAGGTATACAGTCAGCTTCCGTTCGAGATAATGACATCCAAGGATATCCGTGAGGATGTAAGACTTAAGTATCGTTATCTTGATCTTCGTAACAGGAAGGTCAAGGACAATATCGTGTTCAGATCCAATGTTATCTCGTTTATCCGTCAGAAGATGACGGAGATGGGATTCCTTGAGATCCAGACACCTATCCTTACTTCTTCGAGCCCTGAAGGCGCACGTGACTATATCGTGCCTTCACGTAAGTATAAGGGAAAGTTCTATGCTCTTCCTCAGGCTCCTCAGCAGTTCAAGCAGCTCCTGATGGTTTCCGGCTTCGATAAGTATTTCCAGATCGCTCCCTGCTTCCGCGATGAGGATGCGAGAGCTGACAGGTCTCCCGGAGAGTTCTATCAGCTCGACTTCGAGATGAGCTTTGCGACACAGGAGGATGTTTTCGCTGCAGGTGAGGAGATCCTTACTGCCGTATTCAAGAAGTTCGCTCCCGAGGGCGCAGTTGTTACGGAGGCACCTTATCCCGTCATCAGCTATAAGCAGGCCATGCTCGAATTCGGTTCGGATAAGCCTGATCTTCGTAATCCTTTGAGGATCATCGATGTAACAGACTTCTTCCAGCGTTGCACATTCAAGCCTTTTGTAGGTAAGACGGTACGCGCCATCAATGTTCATGCCAAGCTCAGTAAGGGACAGCATGAGAAGCTCCTTAAGTTCGCTCAGGAGATCGGAATGGGCGGCTTAGGCTATCTCGAGGTGCTCGAGGATATGAGTTATAAGGGACCGATCGACAAGTTTATCCCCGATGATATGAAGACAGAGATCCGTGATCTGGCAGGTCTGTCAGCAGGTGATACGATCTTCTTCATCGCAGATGTCGAGGCTCGTGCCAACAGCTTCGCAGGCCAGATCAGAAATGAGCTCGGTGTAAGGCTCGATCTTATCGAGAAGAATGCTTACCGCTTCTGCTACGTAAATGACTTCCCGATGTACGAATACGACAAGGAACTTAAGCAGTATATCTTTACTCATAATCCTTTCTCGATGCCTCAGGGCGGGCTCGAGGCGCTCGAGAACAAGAAGCCTGAAGATATCCTCGCTTACCAGTATGATATCGTCTGCAACGGTGTGGAGCTGAGCAGCGGAGCCGTTCGTAACCACGATATGAGGATCATGAAGAAGGCCTTTGAGATCGCCGGATACACAGAGGAAGACCTTAAGAACAAGTTCGGTGCTCTCTACAGTGCATTCCAGTTCGGTGCTCCGCCGCATGCAGGCATGGCTCCGGGCGTTGATCGTATGATCATGCTCCTGCGTAATGAGGAGAGCATCCGTGAGGTAATCGCATTCCCGATGAACGGTAACGCTCAGGATCTGCTCTGCGGCGCGCCGGGTGATGTTACGGAACAGCAGCTCCGCGAAGTCCACATCAAGGTAAGACAGTAATTTGAGACACACAGGCGGGCGTCATCTGCGGCGCCCGCATTTCTTTATCAATGATGAAAGTATTCTTCTACACATTAGGATGCAGGGTCAATCAGTATGAGACCGATGCAGTCAGAGAGATGTTTGTTGAGCGCGGTTACGACCTCGCTGACTCGGCTGAGTCGTCAGATATCTGCATTGTCAATACCTGTACTGTTACAGGTGAAGCTGACCGTAAGTCGCGCCAGCAGCTGCGTAAGATGGCGCGTCGTAATCCTGATACGGTCGTAGTTGCCATGGGCTGCGCTGCCGAGATGACTGACGGCAAGCTCGACGCCGATGTAGTCGTCGGTACAAAGGACAAGAATACCGTAGTCGACAGGGTGGAAGCTTTTATAAGGCAAAGGCAGGATGCTGCTCTGTCTCACGTCTCTTCGCACGAACGCCCCGAGGTATCACGTACTGACATCTATCACGACTTCGGAAGTGTTTTATCGCCCGAGGGGACCCGTGCCTTCATGAAGATCGAAGACGGATGCAACAAATTCTGTACTTACTGCATCATTCCCTATGCCAGAGGCAGGGTCGCGAGCCGCGATGAAGGGAGCATCTATAAAGAAGCCCGTTTCCTTGCCTCCAAAGGCTTTAAGGAGATAATCCTGTCCGGTATCCATATCTGTTCTTACGGTAAGGACAGGGGAGAAGATATATCCGCTCTGATGAGAGTCATCAGGAACGTTGACGGTACTGCCGGGATCGAACGTCTTCGCCTGGGGTCGCTCGAACCGATGTCATTGACTCCGGCGTTTATCGAAGGTCTGGCTGAGCTTAAGCATCTCTGTCCTCATTTCCATCTGTCATTACAGAGCGGAAGCGATACCGTACTCGCAAGAATGGGACGGGATTACGATACTTCGGAGTATCTTGATCGCGTTAGGATGTTGCGGGAAAGGTTTCCGGCAATGTCGCTTACGACTGATATCATCTGCGGCTTCCCGGGCGAGACTGACGATGAGTTCGAGGAGACTATGGATTTTGTTGAGCGGGCAGGCTTTAACAAGATACATGTTTTTCCTTATTCTCTCCGTGAGGGAACGGCTGCGGCAAGGATGAAGCAGACTGATCCTTCGACAGGCAAGGGGCGAGCCCAGAGGCTGATAGAGTGGTCTGATAATGCAGAGAATGCTTTTGCGGGATCATTTGTCGGACAAAGGACCCGGGTACTATTGGAGACACTTCATACTGATGCTGATTCAAAGGTGTACTTTAACGGATACACTCCCGAATACGTCAGGACTTCGGTCTATATACCCGAAGACTGTGATCATGCCTTGCTTAAAGGCGAGATCGTCGATGTCGATATCCTGTCAAGTGATGCGAAAACACTCATAGGACAACTTGCCTGCTCATAAATCGCGTTATTTTACATTACCGGATGAAGTATTACGTAAAAATATTGTCTTTTCGACTATATTTGTCAGAAAAATATGATAGAATAATCGAAAGGAATAGTAATACAGGGGGTGGAAGAATTGGATTCTGAGACAACCAGATTTAATTTCTCGGCTGATAAGTCGGCAAATGTCAGAGAGCTTATGACATATGTTCTCGGAGCTCTCAAGGAGAAGGGCTACAATCCCATCAATCAGCTCGTCGGTTATTTTATTTCCGGCGACCCGACCTATATAACAAGTTATAAGGGTGCTCGCGGTGTCATCAAGAGGATCGACAGAGATGAGCTTCTTGAGGTTATCATATCGGAGTATTGCAGCAGACTGTAATATGTTGAGATGTTAAGTATCGGATGCGGCGGCTCATCAGGCTGCCGTTTCGTTTTGAAAAGACAGATCAGAAGGAGACATCGATGAACAATACCAGAGTTATGGGTATAGATTACGGTACCAGACACATAGGGGTCGCATTATCGGACGAGCTTCGCATTACCGCATCCGGCTTTGAGACCGTGAACTGGAACGGAGAAGATGATTCATGGGCACTTGACCGCATCGCTTCCATCGCGGCCGAGAAGAACGTGGGGGTTATCGTTATCGGACGTCCCAGACGAACGGACGGTGAGCAGTCCGAGACCGAGATCAAGGCGAACAGCTTCGGTCAGAAGCTTCAGGCGCTTACCGGCATCGAGCCGATCTACAAGGATGAGCGCTTCACCACCGTGATCGCATCGAGATTCCTTCACGAGCAGAATATGAAGGCGAAGAAACAGAAGAAAGTGATAGATCAGGAAGCTGCGGCAATAATCGTCAGAGAGTATCTGGAACAGCACAGATGAATACTCTTATGTTATAATCAATAAGATATGTTCTACGGAGGTATTTACTATGGCTGATAACATTAATGACAATATCGAGAACAATGAGAATGATGATCTCATCACATTAGTTGATGAGGAGACAGGCGAAGAGTTCGAGATGGCCGTTGTAGACGGATTCGAATACAAGGACAGACAGTTCGTTGTCCTCGTTACTGTAGATAATGAGGAAGAGGCTGAGATGGTAATAGCCGAGAAGATCGATGAGGCTGACGGTTCCATATCCATACAGACAGTAGGTGAGGACGAGGAAGACGAGATCTACGACTACTACGACGAACTCTGTGACGAGTATTTTGACGATGAAGACGAGTCAGAAGAAGAGTAATAAGAAGATCGGTAAGATAGGCCGTATCCCCGACACCAGGAAGAAGGCGCCGGCGGATATCGCAGGTGATGACAAGGACGAACTGGTCGTAATAAGGGATGCTTCGAATAAGAAGGAGTATTACCTTTCGATCGTCGACACATTTGTCCTCAACAAGCGGGAATATGTAGTAATGTATAACTATGTTCCGGATGACGGTAATCATGAGAGTCCGGAACTTGTTATCATGCGTACGGAATTCGCCGCCAAGGGGGATCAGTACTTCTATTCCATTAAGGACCCCAATGAGCTGGAACTGGCCTTTACCTGCTTTATGAGAAGGTACTACAGCTCTTCGACACCCGATAAGCAGGCAAGGCGAGGTGTCAATCCCGGCAATAACGGGTGAACCCAATGAATAAGGTCTTCGGTATAATCGGTGCATTCGGTAAAGCGGTCCTTGCTATCGCTGTAATGGTCGTCGCGGTAATAGCAGCGGATCTTGTTATGGCTGCATTCGATCGTGACCGTGAAGTCTACGAAGGTCTTTTCTCGACCCTCTATGCGCTTGTCATGATCATCATCTTCTATCTGATCATGACGAAGACAACCCTGGTCAACAATGAACGTAAGATACGTAAGACCCCGCTCGATCCGCTCGATACTGTCTGGATCTTTGTTATCGCGCTCGGAATGCTCGGTCTTACGTCTATCTATCTGATCATCACCAATGCTATAGGTGATGTGAATTCCGAGGTGGGAGAAGCCGTTGAAGAGTATAACGAAGCGATGGAGAGAGCGGCTGCCGAGGAAGAGGTTGTCCTTATTCCGAACTGGGATCACTGGTTATACTTCTTCACGTCGTTCCTGCTGATACCTCTCGGTGAGGAGATGATGTTCCGGGGAGTAGTCCTTGAAGGCTTTGCCAAATATATGCGCCGCCGGTTCGCTATAATCCTGTCAGCATTGATATTCGGTCTGCTTCACGGTATATCCGTTCAGATCGGCTATGCCATTATATGCGGAATATTCCTCGGTGTCGTCTATACTGTTTGTGACAGCCTGTTGGCGTCTTATCTGATGCATGCTGTGTTTAACTTCTTCGGTGCGGCATTGTTCACACTTGTTGACAGCGGCGCAGTGGGGACCGTAAGCGAATCGACCAAGAACAGTCTGTTCGGAGGCACATTTATGCTCGAGATGGGCGGTATCCTGTGTTTGGCCCCCGCGTTTTACTTTATCTGCGCACGCAGGAATATATTGTTCAAACCCAATGCGAGGATTCAGGCTTATATGAAGACAGATGATCAGGATACTGAATACTCCTATCACCCTGATGAGCCGGAAGACGGGGATTACTTATGAACAGGCTCGACAGATTCAGGTTCGGTAATCTTCATAAGAGGCGGTTCTTCATCGTGCTGGCCATCATACTGTCGCTTTTTATCGTAGCGACTGCGATCCTGTTTATGCTCGGTGCATTCGGTGACAGAGCTGAACTTGTCAGGGTCAAGGTAACTAACGGCGCGACCGGCAACTACATAAGCGGTGTCGGCGTGAACCTTGACTATATTCCGACAGCAAACTATGTGGCGGATCCTTCTTTCGAGGCTGAGAATACATATAGCACATATAATGTGTCTTCTTCCGATGCCGGCTGTATCTATATTGATTCGGGAAGCGCGAGTTCCATTCCTTCCGGAAGTTCCGTTAGGGTCATGTCGCAGGATGCACAGGGTGCCATCACATGTGTCTATTCCGGAACGGTGGCAGGATTTGATGATATGAGCTTCGGACAGCCCACAAAGATCGAGGACGAGAATGAGCTGTGGAGTGATGACAATGTCATCAAGACCGTCGTGTACGATAATATCGTAGATGCTCTGACTGAAGACGGAAGGCTTATCACGGATATCATTTCCGGACGGAGCGAGGATGAAGGATTTGTCGAGGATATCGTCTGCGCCGATATCTGTTCTTATGGCGGAGGCGTTTACGCTCTCGGTACCGACGGGGCGTTCTATAATTCTACTGACGGCAGAACATTTGCCCTTTATTCAGAGGCACCCGTGGCCGAGAGAATTGAAGGAGAGGCTTTCAACGGAAGAGGCCGGCTCCTCTGCGCAGGTAATAATGTCGCAGCTATGACTGATGACGGTCGACTCATAGTTGCAGGTCCTACCGGCGCTTCGATCGTGATACCGGCAATAAGCGGAAAGACAGTAGCGGCCGTGTCTGACGGCGACAGGGCGCTTCTGATCACTGACGGCGGCAAGCTGTATTCAACGGTCAACTTTGTTGCATATAAGAACTGTGAACTCTCAGAGCTGTCTTCAGAGGTCGTAGTCGATTTCATCGCGGCTGACAGCAGTTACTATATCATCTATAGCGACGGTTCCGTCGCGGTATTGACTTCCGAAGACGGAGGCAATACATATCAGGTCAGCATTCTCGACCCGGACAAGACCGGACTCGGGAACGGGTACATCTCGGCTATCCCTTTTGGAAACAATATCATTGCAGTTAATTCTTACAGACTGGCAATACTTGTTTACGGTGACGGAAGCGGTATCAAGACATTGTCCGGCGAGAGTACATCAGTAGAAGACATCTTCCGTTGTTCATCGGGACGCTTCCTGTACAGGTCATCAGGTCAGCTGTATGCGGTTCAGATCCTGTCCGGGATCAGGGTTATGGATGTTATCGGTCCGGATGTGATCAATGCCGGAGATATCTGTACTGTCGGTGTGATCAGTGATCCTCTCGAGCATAACGATGAGATACCGGCATCGGCGTCGGTCAATGAACTGCTCGATCCGGATGCTGTTGCGCCTACAGGCACAGAGGTCGTTCCTGATGCGGAAAGCGAATCCCCGGACTCTCCTGTGGCGGAGGATGCCGGTGATCCGGATATGTGGGTGACATCAGACGGTAGAGGAAGCTGGGATGTCTATGGTGAAGGAACTTCTCTGTCCATCGCATCTTCCAATGGCGGGATCTACGGGGATTACTGTGCCGGACTTACCGGAAACGGAGAGGGTTGGCATGTCATATCTCAGGAGATTACCGGCAACGGAAAGAGCCTTCTGGATAAAGAAACATTCTACAGGCTCGAAGCAAGGATCAGACAGGAAGCAGGAAGTGATGTATCCGTAAGAGTCTGGCTTTCCGGTGAAGGAATGGAGAGCAAAGGTCTGATCGCCGATGACCCCGGAACGAAGTTCGGTCTTTATTCCGAAGTATTCGTCCTGTCAGGTACGATCATTCCGGACGGTCCTGTCAGACTCAATATCGGCTTCGAGGGAACGGGTACGGTATATATCGATAATGTATATCTCGGAGAGGATAAGTACGGATCTTCTGACCTCGAGCCATCATTCCGGAGTGACATCGTTGACAGCAATCCTGCCGCGATCAGGTTGAATAATCTCAACTTCGGATCTTCCGGATTCAGTCATGCGCAATTCTACGGCAATGCTTCGATCAGCGGTTCGGCACTGAGTGAGAACGGATCCAGGATCCAGGCCTGCAGTGCACTGGAGACGTCCTTGAGGTTAGTCAGAGATGCAGACTCGTCTCCTTGGCTTGTGATAGGATCAGGTTCCACGCAGACTGATATCCTTAATCTTATAGATTATCTATGTGGTTTTACTTCCGAATACGGCATGCTCAGGATCGAGAACGGTACATCGATGCCTTGGGGAATGCAGTTCGACAACATCTACATCGAGATCAATGACAGTGACGGTAATTTTGAGAATGATATCCAGCG
>OMQY01000115.1 GCA_900313405.1 uncultured Eubacteriales bacterium | reverse complement strand
TTTTACAGCTTTTCGCTAATAATGTGGTAAGGCCAGACTTGGATTACCACATTATTCTCGATTTCCGTCGAAAATGTGGTAAAGACGATCCATAAAGCACGCCCGCACGGCACACCGCCGCCACCCGTGCCCCGCGCCCACCGCCTACCGCCCGCGCCTACCGCCCGCGCCCACCGCCCACCGCACAAAAACACCCCCGGCTCCGTTAAGTGACGAAGCCGGGGGCGCTTATTTTTCAGATCTTCAACTTATCAGAGGCCGAAAGCGTTGGCGGCATTCAGGCCGAGAGCTTTCTCGAGTTCGATCGGGTCGTAGGCGGCGTTGATGGCCGTCTTACGTGTGATCTGGTTGTTGTGATAGAGCTCGAGGAGGTCTTCGTTCAGGGTGTGCATGCCGATGCTGTGGCCGGACTGGATGGCGCCCGGGATCATCTGGATCTTGTCCTCGCGGATGAGGTTCTGGATAGCAGTTGTACCGACCATGACCTCGGTCGTGAGGATTCGGCCGTTGCCGTCGGACAGAGGCAGGAGCTGCTGGGAGATAACGCCGCGGACGGAAGAAGCGAACTGCATACGGATCGTGTTCTGCAGCTCAACAGGGGAGCCGGAGATGATACGGTCGATCGTCTGGGCTGCGCTCTGGGTGTGGAGAGTAGAGAGAACGAGGTGGCCCGTCTCGGCTGCGGTGATGGCGGCGGAGATGGTCTCGAAGTCACGCATCTCACCAACGAGGATGATATCCGGGTCTTCACGGAGAGCGGAGTGCAGAGCGTCGGCGAAGGACATTGTATCGCGGCCGAGCTCACGCTGGTGGATCATGGCACGATTGTGAGGATAGATGTACTCGATAGGATCCTCGATCGTGATTACGTGTCTTGCCTTGTTCTTGTTGATGTAGTCAACAAGTGCAGAGAGTGTGGTGGTCTTACCGGAACCCGTAGGGCCCGTTACGAGAACGATACCGTTCTGTGCATTAGCCATATCCTGAACAACGGGCGGAAGACCGAGATCTACGATGTCGGGGATCTGCGCCATCAGGATACGGATGCTCGCTGCGAGGTTGTTACGCTGATGGTAAACATTTACTCTTATACGGTGCTCACTGTCGAGCATGAGACCGAAGTCAACGTCTTCTCCTGCTTCTACGCGCTCTCTGTCGCTGTTGTTCAGGAGAGTGTAGATCTCGGCGGTCGCCGTATCAGTAGAAAACAAATCATCAAGGATATAGAGTTCGCCGTATCTTCTTACCGCGAGATTGGTTCCGACGGTAATATGTACGTCTGAGCAGTCTTTGGATACTGCATAATCCATCAGTTCTTCAAAGTTCATAAACACACCTCCGGGGCATAGATTCAAACTGATTATACAATACATAAAGTTTTTTTAATACCTGCAAATTACTTTTCGCGCGAAAAAATAAACCGGTTGCACGTGCGCCCCAATATTAAATATAAAATATTAGTGATTATTATGGTAAAATAAATAGAACGTGCCGGCTAAGCGGTGGGGGCGTACCCGGCGCGGTGATGAAGATAACTCGAGCGGAAGCGTGTTTATATGAAGACTTTGCGAACAAAGATGACGATAATGATCGTGCTGGTCGTCCTGGTAAGTACGGGACTGCTGTCCATGGTCAGTTATCAGAGGACGAAGAACGGTATGTCCTCACAGCTGGAGGACAAATACGCCATCGCGGCGGATAAATATGCGCAGGAACTGACGGCCTGGATCAACAATAATGCGACCGTGCTGGATACCTTGGCGGCGGATATCGAAGTCAGCGAGATATATGCCGGGGATCGGGATGAATTCCATAAGTACCTCGAGGACAGTTATGAGAAGCTGAATGCCAACGGCTATGTATATGATTTCTATTTCACCTACCTCGATAACACGATGGCGTGCGCGTCTGACTTTGTGCCGGACGGGACGGTCGACTATGTGCATACGAGAGACTGGTTCACGACTGCGGCCGAGACGGGCGAGCTTTACTATTCGTCGCCTTACAGGGATTATGATTCGAAGCAGCCGATCATAACGATATCAAAGGCCGTCTATGACGAGGAGGGGGAACTCGCGGGAGTCATGGCGGCGGATATTTTCGTTGATACGCTGGTCGATATCATCAGTCAGGCGGACGTCGAGGATGACAGCTATGCTTTCCTGCTCGATACGAACTTGGGCGTGATCGTTCATCCCGATGAAGAGTATCAGTTTGACGATGAGCCGCTCGGGATAATGGATGTCGAAGACGCACCCTACGGGAATGTGATAAAGATAATCGAGAGCGGTTCCGACGAGACCGTTTATCTTAAGGACTACGACGGCGTTACGCGCGGCATCGTCATAGCGAGGATGGATAATACGGGATGGTATGTCGGCATCGCGACAAACAAGGCCGAGATGATGAAGGATCTGAACAGCGTCATGAGGGGCATCCTCCTCGCGGCGATCGCGGCGGTCGTCATCGGTATAGGTATCGCAATATTGCTCGCGTACGTGCTCGATAAGATGAGCAAGCAGCAGCAGGCGTATGAGGCGCATGTGCTGACGCTCGAGAAACAGGCGGCAGACGAAGCGAGCAAGGCAAAGAGCCGGTTCCTCGCGGATATGAGCCACGAGATCAGGACGCCTATCAACGCGATCCTCGGCATGAACGAGATGATAATGAGGGAGACCGACAACAGGGATATCATGGAGTATTCCGGCACGATCAAGAAGTCGGGACATAATCTCCTTCAGCTGGTCAACAGCATACTCGATTTCTCCAAGATCGAATACGGCAAGATGGAGATCGTGCCTGTCAGATATTCGACGAGGTCGCAGGTGAGCTACCTCATCAATTCCATATCGGAGAGGATGAGGGCGAAGTCGCTGGACTTCAGTTACGATATCGATCCGCAGTTGCCGTCCGAACTCTACGGCGATGACATGAGGATCAATGAGGTCATAATGAACCTTTTGACCAATGCCGTGAAGTATACGGAAAAGGGCTCGGTCAGGCTTACTATGAGGGTCAGCGAATATAGGGAAGACCCGAAGAAGGCGGCACGCATTTATGTGGAAGTCAAGGACACCGGCATAGGGATCAAGGAGAGCGATATGAAGAGGCTTTTCGAGTCGTTCGAGAGGCTTGATGTCGTAAGGAACCGTAATATCGAAGGCACCGGACTCGGCATATCGATATCGACGGAACTCCTGAAGCTCATGGGGTCGGAACTTCATGTCGACAGCATCTACGGAGTAGGATCGACCTTCTACTTCGAACTGTGGCAGGAGGTCGTAAGCGACAAGCCCCTGGGCGACTACCGTTCGTCTTCCGATGATGAACTCGAAGGCATATATGTCGAGACTTTCCACGCGCCCGAAGCGCATATCCTCGTAGTAGATGACACGAAGATGAACATCGTCGTTATCGTCAATCTCCTTAAGAAGACCGGCATCAGGATCGATACCGCGCAGAACGGACAGGAGGCTTTGGATCTCGCGTCGCGCACAAAATATGATCTCATCCTGATGGATCAGAGGATGCCCGGAATGGACGGCGTCGAGACGCTCGGCAAGCTGCGCGGGGAGAAGGACGGCATCAATCACGATACGCCTGTCATCTGCCTGACTGCCGACGTGGTGAGAGACGCCCGTGACAAGTATCTCGATAAAGGTTTTGACGATTATCTTGCCAAGCCTGTCGACGGAAGAGAACTCGAACAGATGATACTTGACCATCTTCCCGCTGCCAAGACGAACATAGTAAGACGATCCGGAACCGGTGAAGGAACATCTGAAGACAAGGAGACATCGGACCTCTATCAGGCACTTATGCGAGAGGGTGTCGACACGGCATCCGGCCTCTACTATTGCCAGAATGATGCGGATATCTATAAGTCGATACTTGCCGAGTACTGCTCGGAATACAAGACAAAATCCCTTAAGCTCAAGGCGTGCTACGACGCACGTGACTGGAAGGATTATGAGATCTATATCCACTCGTTGAAGTCTACGTCGAAGACGATCGGAGCGAACAGGATAAATGAGATGGCAGCTAAGCTCGAGCAGGCTGCGGGCTCGGGTGACGAGATGACACTCAGGGATGGTCACGACAAGGTGATGAAGCTCTATGAGAGACTCGTTAAAGTGATCGAAAAGAATATAGACAGTGACAGGATAGAGCCGGACGACTATGACAACGAGATCTTCGAATTCCTTCCGGAAGACGAAGCTGCGGGAGGTAACGATGACTAAGTGGATAATGGTAGTCGATGATGATACCGCCAATATCAAGATGGCGGGACACATCCTGAGCAAGAACAACATGAGGGTCACGGCGCTTAAGTCAGGCTATGCGCTCCTCGATTATCTGAAGGGCAAGGAAATGCCCGACCTGATACTTCTCGACATCAAGATGCCGGGCATAGACGGATTCGAGACACTGAAGCTGCTGCGCGAATATGAGGCGGCATCGGGGATCGAACAGACGCCGGTCATCTTTCTTACCGCTGACGAAGATACCAATACCGAGAGGCGCGGATTCGATGTCGGTGTGGCGGACTTTGTACGTAAGCCCTTTAACCCCGAGGTGCTCTTAAGGCGTATCGATAATGTACTCTCAAGCAGGTCGGAGATGCAGACGTTGAAGAGCGAGGCGGCGACGGATCCGCTTACGGGGCTCTTGAACAAGGGCGCGAGCGCTACGGAATTCTCGCGGATATGTACCGGCACGACAGGTTGCCTCATGATGATCGACCTGGATTCGTTTAAGCCGGTCAACGACATATACGGACATGATGTAGGCGATAAGGTGCTGGTAGGCTTCGCGAGGATACTGAGAAACGTGATGCCGGACGGAAGTACTATCGGAAGAGTGGGAGGCGATGAGTTTGTTGTTTTCGCTAAGGGGATAACAAATGAAGAATCCGTGGCGGAGATATCGTCCATGATGAATCTGAATGTCGTGGCGATGGCAAAGGAACTGATGGGCGAAGAGATGGATATCCCGCTCGGCGTGTCGACCGGAGCCGTTATGGTCCCGAGGCACGGCAATGACTATAATTCGCTGATCAAACTGGCCGATAAGTGCCTCTATCTCGTCAAGAAGAACGGCAAGCACGGCTACAGTCTCTATAGCGCCAAGGTCTTCGCCGACGATGACGATTCGATGCTTCCGGATATCGGGATCATCTCCGAGATACTGGGAGAGAGGTCGATACCCGATGTGGCGCTGCAGCTCGATAAGGATTCATTCGCGCCTGTCTACCGATACATTATGAGATATATCATCAGGCACGGGATATCCGGCTGTAAGGTGCTCTTCACGCTGGCGGCGCAGGCGGAGCCGGGCGACGAGGAATATGCTGACCTGCTGGACGAGTTCGGCAATCACATAAGACAGTCGCTCAGGAAATCGGATATCCTGATGCGTAACCGTAATGAGCAGTATTTCGTCTTCCTGACTGATATCAAGGAGGAGTCGACCGACAAGGTCATAAGTCACATCACGGATACATGGAAAGAGAAGATGGGCAGTAAGCTCATGATCGATGTCGAAAAAGACTTCGTCGGAGGCGACAGCCTCAAAGAATACGTCCGTCAGGCCACGAGGCACGTTATCATCGTCGACGACGATACCATGAACCTTCAGATGGCGGGAAAGATACTGAGCAATAACGGGATCCGCGTTACGGCATTTAAGTCGGGCAAGGCGCTCCTCGAACATATCGAATCTGCTCCTCTCATGCCGGACCTGATCCTTCTTGATGTCAAGATGCCGGAGATGGACGGCTATGAGACATTGAAGCGGCTCAGGATGATCAGCTCGGCCACAGCGGAGCTCCCGGTCATCTTCCTGACTGCGGACGAGAGCTCGGGGGCCGAGAGTAAGGGCTTATCCTTAGGCGCCATGGACTTCATCCGTAAGCCGTTCGTGCCCGAAGTCCTGAAACTCAGGGTCGATCATATAATCGAACTCGTCAGGCTCCAGAACCACTTAAGCTCTGAAGTTGAGGTCAAGACACGCGAGAACAGGACGTTATTCTTGCACGTCGTCGAGTCGCTCGCAGCCGCCATCGATACCAAGGATATCTATACCAGAGGTCATTCGGGACGCGTAGCGGAATACTCGCGTAAGATCGCCAAGAGGATCGGTTACTCCGAGCAGAGACAGGAGGAGATCTACGTGATGGGCCTGCTTCACGACGTCGGTAAGATCGGCATCCCGATAACCGTCATCAACAAGCCCGAGAGCCTGAACGACGAGGAATATGATCTCATCAAGAAGCATCCGGAGATGGGGGCTCAGATACTCGAGAACATCAAGGAAGACCCGCTCCTTGCCGTCGCGGCACGCCACCATCACGAGCGTTACGACGGCACCGGTTATCCTGCTGGGCTTAAGGGTACTGATATCCCGGAAGAAGCGCGTATCATCGCAGTGGCTGATGCATACGATGCGATGGCGAGTGACAGGAGCTACCGAAGCAGGATGCCGAACGGGAAGATAATCGAAGAACTTAAGGCCTGCAGCGGAACACAGTTTGATCCCGGTCTTGCATCTGTCATGATCGAGATCATCGGGGAAGAGTCTAAGTAGACTGATCGGAAACTTAAGGAGACGGACTATGATCAACGACAGGGAGATCAATGAACAGAATGAGATGGTTAAGTCATCTCACCTGATGTTGCTTATCACATACACGGCCTTTGCGATCATCCTGATCGGCGAAGCTTTCCTGATGGGGTGGGAGAAATGGGTGCTTGTCCTCATCACCGTAGCTGTCATAAGCTGCTGGGTCCTGCACTTCAGACATGAAGTACCGCCCTCGGTCAGGATATGGATATACGGCGTCCTCATGATGGCGACGTCCTTTTTCTACGGCATACATCTGACGAGCACCTATGACCTCGCGATAGTTATGTGTGCCCTGATAGTGCTTTTCATCATGACCTGCAAGAAATCACTCATTACTATGTGTCAGATCACCTACTACGTGACAATGGCTTACGACTTCGCCGTTATGGTCGCGGAAGACGAGGATTTTGACTCGCTCCTGATAACCCGGTCGATCCTGCATCTGGCGATGGTCTTCTTTATCGGCTGGTTCGCCAAGACCATCATCGACAAGTGGAATCAGATAATGACGGGCTCCAAGGACGAGATCGTTCAGCTCACAGATGCGACCGAAAGACTCAACGACTTCCTCGCGAACGTATCGCACGAGATAAGGACGCCGGTAAATGCCGTTATAGGTCTCACCGGCATATGCATCGACAAGTCCCAGAACCGCGAAGTACTGGATGACCTTATCGCCGTCAGGGATGCGGGTCATAAGGTCGGCGAACAGATAAGCGATATCCTCGATTACTCGGAGCTCGACCGCGGGATCGCAGTCTGCAACAATGAGGACTATATGCTCTCGTCCGTCCTTCACGATCTCGTAACGGAACTCAAGATGATCAAGAACCGCGACATCGAGCTGATCATCGATGTGGATCCCTCTATCCCGTCCGTCATGAATTCGGATGTCGCGAAGCTCAAGAAGATACTTAAGGCGCTCATTTCCAACGGTCTTAAATACACGCGTAAGGGCGGTGTCTATGTCAGGATATCGAGCGTGGATCATGAGTACGGAGTCAACCTCTGTATCGAGGTTACCGACACCGGTATAGGGATGACTGATGAGGAACTCGAGAGAGTATACGAGAACTTCTATCAGGTCGATTCCGGAAGGTCGCGCATGGGCGGAGGTCTGGGCTTAGGCCTGGTCATTGTCTCAGGCTTCGTATCTTTGCTCGGAGGATTCATGACGATCTCCAGCAAGCCGGATGTCGGTACGACGGTCAACGTCAGTATCCCTCAGAAGGTCGTCGATCCGACGAGCTGCATGTCCGTCGCCAATCCCGATAAGCTGTGCCTCGGTGCATATCTTCATTTCGAGAAATATGAGAATCCGGCGGTCAGGGATTACTACAATTCGATGGTACTCAATATCGTTAAGGGCCTGGGCGTTCAGATGCACAGAGTAAACAATACCGAGAACCTGAAGCTCTTGCATGACACGATCCACATGACGCACGTATTCGTCGCGGAGGAAGAATATGCTTCGAACGTTGAACTGATCGAGCAGCTCGCCCGCGAGATGATAGTCGTCCTCGTCGCGAATGATGACGTCGTCCTGCCCAAGGGATCCCGTGTCAGGGTCATGGAAAAGCCGTTCTACTGTTTCCCTGTCGTATCTGTCCTGAATTCGAGTATCAACGATGCGCCCGCGAGTGACCTGAAGCTCTATGCCCGCGGCGTGCGTGCGCTTATAGTCGACGATGAGCCGATGAACCTCGTTGTCGGCAAGAGCATATTCAAGAACTACGGCATGGAAGTTACGACCGTGCTGTCGGGGCAGGAATCTATCGACATATGCCGCTCGAAGCTCTTTGACATAATCTTCATGGACCACATGATGGCCGGAATGGACGGCGTCGAGGCGATGAAGAAGATCCGTAGCGACGTCTCAGGCCTTAACAGCGAGACACCGATCGTCGCGCTCACCGCCAACGCCATGAGTTCGGCCAAGCAGATGTTCCTCTCGGAAGGTTTTGACGGCTTTGTAAGTAAACCTATCGAGATCGAAGAACTCGAGCGCGTCCTGAAGCAGGTGCTCCCGAAGTCGGCCATAACCTTCGAGGACGAGCACGGAGTCGAGCACGATGCCGATGCTGATGCTAAAGGGAACACAGAAGGATCCGCGTCCGCGGGCGAAGTCACACCCGACATCCTGAAGTCGCGCTTAGCCGAGGTCGGCATAGACACGGAAGCGGGAGTCAGGTATTGCACGGGCGACTTCGATTTCTATAAGTCGCTCCTGTCCCAGTTCGCGTCGGAAGCTGACGGGAAGATCGCATCTATGAACGGTTACTATGAGAAAAAGGACTGGTATAACTATGAGATCCTTGTTCATGCACTTAAGAGTACGGCTAAGATGATCGGTGCCGAGGGTCTGTCTGAGAACGCCAAGGCAGCCGAGTTCGCGGCCAAAGAGAACCGCGAGGAATATATAGTCGAACACCACTATCAGCTGGTCTCCGACTACCGTAAGACGACACACACGATAAGCGAGCTCATCGGAGGATCGGACGACGATGAAGTGCTCGAATTCGATCCGGTGTGAGAGGAGGGAAGATAAATGAAGAAGCTGCTTGAATACATCTTTAAGCCCTCTACACACGATCGTGAGGCTGTCAATTCCGTCTATAAAGGGCTCATCAGGACCGCACAGCTCATGGTCATCTTTATCCTGGTGATCGCGGTCGCGTTCATGGGGCTCACATTCATACAGCCGTCCATGTTCATGAACAGCATCAACTATCACAGGATCTGCTACAGTGCGATCCTGACGACCGGTCTCATCTGGCTCACCCTGATGCGCCGGGCCTCACGCGATTACGACAGTCACTATAATCTCCTGTCGTTCCTCAACACCTTCCTCGCGGTCATGATGTATGCGATCATAATCGGTCTTTGCCTGATCAATCTCAGATTCAATTCGCTCATGGACACGACGCTCTTCATGACGGTCGCGCTCCTTGTGCCGATGTGTCTTTACCTTAACCCGCTGGAGTATCTGGTGCTGGTCTTTTTCGCTGATGCGAGCATGGTATCGATGTACTACGTGGCATATGCGGTCAAGGAGATCGCCAAGCGTAATGAGTTCTATGACTTCATCGTATTCATCCTGTTCCAGATCGCCATAGGTGTCGGCATGCTCTATACCAGGTATTGTCTCCACAAAGAGATAGTGGCCGAGAATAAACAGCACAAGGAGATCGAGCAGCTGAGCCGCGCCCAGAACAGCTTCTTCTCGAACATGAGCCACGAGATCAGGACCCCGATCAATACGATCATAGGCCTAAACGAGATGATCCTCAGGGAAGACGTCAGTGAAGAGGTTATGGAGGATGCCGCGAACATCAAGTCGGCCGGCAAGATGCTGCTCAACCTGATCAATGACATCCTCGATATGAGTAAGATCCAGTCCGGTAAGATGCAGCTGCTGTCCGCACCGTACAACACCGGCGAGATGCTTTCCGATATCGTCGGCATGATGTGGATAAGAGCCAAAGAAAAGAAGCTCGACTTCCACGTCGACGTCTCACCCGACATTCCGAACGGTCTGATAGGCGACGAAGTAAGGACCAAGCAGATCCTCATCAACATTATCAACAACGCTATCAAGTACACGAGGGAAGGATCGGTATCGTTGTCCGTCGAGTGCGAGATCATCGATGACAAGACCTGCAACATGATCTATAACGTCACCGATACCGGCGTCGGCATCAAGACCGAGGATATCCCGTACCTGTTCTCCGCATTTAAGCGCGTGGACGAGGACTCCAACAAGCACATCGAAGGAACCGGCTTGGGCCTCACTATCGTAAAGCAGCTGGTCGACCTGATGGGCGGCAAGATAACGGTCAACAGCGTCTATACCAAAGGTTCTACATTCATCCTCGAGATCCCGCAGGAATATGAGGACGGATCGAAGATAGGACAGTATAACTTCGATAAGACCAAATCGATCGTCAACAAGCAGGAGCACATCCCGAAGTTCGAGGCACCGAATGCCCGCATCCTCGTCGTCGATGATAACGAGCCGAACCTCATGGTCGTAACTAAGCTCCTGCGCGAGACCAAGATCAAGATCG
>OMQY01000104.1 GCA_900313405.1 uncultured Eubacteriales bacterium | reverse complement strand
TGACGGAAGAACGGTATTCGAGGACAGTCAATAATATCCTGGACGATCTTGACGGGTACAACTGGCACGGCGGAGGCGTAATCTTCACTTACTTCTTAAGCCTTGTTGTTCCGCTGGCAGCAGCCTTTGTCCTGACGATCCTTTTCTTCAGGAAGAATAAGCTCGACAAGCGTCCGGACACTGCTCACTACAGACAGGGATTCGTTAATCTCGGAACTTCGGATAAGTTCAGGAACCGCACCGTGACCGTTACTTATTCGAGCAGCGGCGGCGGTCACGGCGGAGGCGGCGGTGGCGGCCACAGCGGCGGAGGCGGCGGTCACTTCTGATCTGCCGGGGTATATCGTTTTCGCCCGGGAATGGTGTATAATTTCCAGGTAATAAGGAATCGGAGGACAGGTATTGTTAAGTCTGGTCGTCCCCGCGTATAAGGAAGGGGAACACATCTACGAGAATCTGATCGCGATAAACGGAGCGCTGCTGTCGATCGGCGAGCCCTATGAGATCATACCCGTAAATGACGGAAGCCCGGATAATACCGGCAGCGAGATAATGCGCGCAGGTGAGGACATAGCATCCGTTAAGCCGGTCTCTTATGATGTTAACCGGGGCAAGGGCGGTGCCATTATCGAGGGAATATCTCATGCTGAAGGCGATGTCATCGGATTCATAGATGCCGACCTGGATATCGATCCCGACCACGTGCCCGATTATCTTAAGGCAATGCGTGACAGCGGCTACGACATAGTTCTCGGCAGCAAGATGCACAAGGATTCCAAGTTGGTCTATCCGTTTGCCAGAAGGGTATTCTCGAGATGCTACTATATCATGCTCAAGGTGCTTTTCGGGCTTAAGTGCCATGACACACAGACAGGTATCAAGCTCTATCGCGGCGAGCTCATCAAGTCCGTCGCAGGCAAGCTCAGAACGCGCGGCTATGCATTCGATATAGAGATACTGGCTTTGTGCTCGAGGCAGAAAGCTTCACTTAAGGAGATGCCGGTCAGGATAGATTTCAAGCGCGGAGAGTCCTTCGGAAGGATCCGTTTCAGGGATATATGGAAGATGTTTACCGACACGATCGGGATATGGTGGAATCTGCGGGTGCGTAAAAAGTACGATTGATATAAAATGTTCTTATGAAATGTGTAATCCTTGCAGGGGGTAAAGGCGAGAGGCTGTGGCCGTTATCGCGAAGGAACTGCCCCAAACAGTTTATCAGGATCCGAGGCAATCACTCGCTGTTCCAGGAGACGGTAGCGCGGAACCTTTCTTTCTGCGACGAATTCATAATCGTCACGGGAGAAGAACACAAGGATATCGTAGAGAATCAGATGAAGGCTTTCAGAGGCGCATCCTACAGGTGTATCTACGAGGCTCTGCCCAGAAGGACGACTGCGTCCATCGTTCTGGCTCTCCTTGACCTTCAGCCTTCAGAATATGTATTTGTCGTAGCTTCCGACCATCTTATCGAGTCGGGTGATCACTACAAGGATTCGATATTGCTCGCCAAGGAGTATGCCGCATCCGGGGCTGTCGCACTTATGGGAATAGAAGACAAGAATCCCAGCAGCGCTTACGGCTACCTGACCGGTGTCAGCGAGGACGGTTCATGTGAGGCCTTTATCGAAAAGCCTGCGGACATATCTTCCCTCAAGGCATCAGCTCCCGTCTACAGGAACCTCGGGATGCTCATCTTCCAGACAGGCACCTTCATAAACGAGATGCGCAGGATCAATCCCGGGATACTGACCCAGTGCCGTAAGGCATACGGCAGACGAGTCGAGGCTCCGGGTTGCACGATATACAGAAGCGAAGTCCTGAGCACGATAGATTCCGTCTCCGTCGAGAGATGCCTTCTCGAGAATTCCAAGAAGATCAGGATGGTCCGCGCAGGCTACGGATGGGATGAGATAACGAGCCTCGAAGATCTTGACAAGACTGAATTCAAGACGACGGGACTTACCATATACAACAACTGCAATAATGTATCGGCCGTCAACGACTCGCCTTCTCAGGTCGTAGTCATGAACGGCCTCGAGGACGTCCTTCTGGTAAATACCGACGACGCGATATATGTAGGTAAGCGAGGCGAATCCGGCGAACTCAAGAAGATCATCAAGGATAATCCGGAACTTGCCGCCTACAGTGAGAAGAGCAGGATCGCCTATCGTCCGTGGGGATACTATATCCAGCTCGAGGAAGGATTCTCGCACCACATACGGACGGTACACTTAAGTACCGGTAAGACGATCTACGAGCATGCACACCGCAACAGGACCGAGAATTGGACTGTATTATCCGGAGAAGTCGTGATCGTGATAAACGGGAAGAGCAGCAAAGCCGGTCCCGGCGACAGCTTCCATCTGGCTCCGGGAGTCAGACATCAGGTCTCTAATATAGGAACCGAAGAAGCGGTTATCGTCGATATCTCCGTCGGCGAACATCTGCATGAGGAAGAGAGGCTGCCGAGGAACCCCGAGTCACATGATGTAAGCGAGAGCCAGCTCGGTGTATTGCCGGAGTCCTTCGTTAAGTTGCGTCCGGCTTTCAGGGATTATCTCTGGGGCGGCAGTAAACTGCGCGACAAGTACAACATGGAATGCGACTATGAGAAGATCGCCGAGGCATGGCTGTTGTCAGCTCACCCGGCGGGCAGGAGCATAGTCGCCGGAGGCAGGCATGAAGGTATGGATCTTGCACGTTATATCGATACTGTCGGCAAGGCAGTCCTCGGCTGGAAGTGTGAGCCGCTTCAGTCCTTCCCGCTTCTGATGAAGCTGATCGATGCGAGGGAAGACCTGTCTGTACAAGTCCACCCGGATGACGATTATGCTCTGTCGATAGAGAACGAATACGGCAAGAATGAGATGTGGTATGTCGTTGAATCCGAACCGGGAGCCGGTCTTTACGTAGGTTTCAATAAGGATGTGACGCGCGAGGAAGTAAAGCGACGGGTAGAAGATAATACCATCATGGAGATCATGAACTTCTATCCGACCAAGCCGGGAGACGTTTTCTATATTCCTGCCGGGACCGTTCATGCCATCGGAGCAGGCAATCTCATATGCGAGATACAGCAGAGCAGTAATGTTACTTACAGGCTCTATGACTTCGACAGAGCGGATAAGTTCGGCAACAAGCGTGAGCTTCATGTTGAGAAGGCTCTCGAGGTCATCAACTACGGTAAGTACGAACTGCCGAAGGATGCGATAGATAATGCGGACGAGGACGGACAGATGAGAACGGTCTGCCGTTGCAAGTATTTCGAGAGCTCGGTTTATGATGTGACAGGCCCCGTAACCGTTGAATTAAGCGACAGTGTCTTTATGGCATTTGCCGTGGTAAGAGGCAGCGGCAGCGTCAAGCGCGGAGATACCGAGGCAGAGCTGAAGGCCGGTGAGACGATCTTCGTTCCGGCGGGTTCCGACAAGCTCATCCTGGACGGTAAGATGACTGTCCTTTCCTGCCACATATAATATATAAATATTATTTAGATGCTTTTTGTGCCCAATGATGTTAAACTTAACAGAATCTGTTATAAGGAGGAATGAGCCTTAATGTATACGAGAGTTCTTAGGGGCTGGCTCAAGCACTGGGACTTCATACTGTTAGATCTCTTGTGTCTCGGCGGAGGTTTCGCGCTGGGATTCTACAGTTATATCAATCCCTCACAGTCTGATCTTCTCAGACACTACCTCTATCTCTGGCTCTTCCTGTCCGGTGTCGATCTCGCATCTGCCGTAATGTTCAATACCTTCAAGAATGTATTGAAGCGCGGCTATTATCTCGAATTCATTGCCACGGTCAAGCACGTTATCATCATGATGGCGGCGATGGCAGTGATCCTCTTCGTAATGAAGACCGGTACCACATATTCGCGTGTATTCACCCTTCTCATGATGGGTTCGTATGCGATATTCTCATACATAACAAGAGTCTTCTATAAGCGTTATCTGATGAGCCTTAAGGGCGGCAGGCGTGTCATGATGGTCATCACGACCAGAAATCGTGCAGCCGAGATAATGCAGAGACTTATATCCTCCAACCACGGATCATTTACTTATTCGGGCATAGGTCTCGTCGACGGAGACAGTTCCG
>OMQY01000146.1 GCA_900313405.1 uncultured Eubacteriales bacterium | reverse complement strand
TATGTCGGCAGACTGTAACTGTTATAGTACATGTCCGCAATAACATCCTTGAAGAATGTATAACCGAGGATGTTACCGAAGACGGCAGCCAGGAGCGTAACGGCAACGGGAACAGAGATATAATGTACTGCAAGCTCGCTCCTTGTGTAACCGGAAGCTCGAAGCGTACCAATTACAGCTGACTCACGTGTAATCGTATTCAGTGTAGTAATAGCCATGATAAATGCCAGCACAACTTCGAAAATGATCATGATGACCGTAGTCATCGTCATATCGCCGGTGAGATCTTCATAGGCAAACTGCATCGCGCCGTTGGCATATGCCGGTGAAAAGTCAAGCAACTGATTGTCATGGGAACTGATAACAGCATAGAGATCAGCCATGAGTTCTTCGCTTATTTTCCGCTCGGCATTCTCACCGTCGGGTTCTTCGTTATATTTCCACGCATACTGGTAGAAGACCTTTTTATCAATGGCATTGAACTGCTCCTCGGTAACTACCGCTACGTTAAATGTCAGAGCATCAAACATAAAATCCGTGCTCTTTTTGTGAAGAGTGGAATAGTCTACTCTCGCGATGAGACCCGTAACAGTATACTCATCTCCGCCCAGAGCTATCTTATCACCGACTTTTATACCTGCATTATCGGCATGCATACGGTCTATGGCGATCTCACCTTCTGAATCAGGTAATTCGCCCTTAAGTACATCTGCTCCGTTCACTTCTTCTCCGGAGGCGATCTTATCGCTGTCGGCTACGATAAATACTCTGACTTCACCGTCTGCCTCACCGTCAAGATCGTTATCTTCTTCGAATTCCATGTACGGCTGATAAAAAAGGGTAATACCGCACTTTTCCATCTCTTCGATCAGCTCATCGGATGCCTGATAAGAGAGCTCCAGATGTCCGTCTTCACGGTTAAGATCGTCAACACTCGTCTCGAGTGCATGTATCATACTTTTGTTTGCAACGAGCATTCCGGATGTAATGCCTATAAGCAGGACCATTACAAGGAATACGACAATATATTTGGCCCAGCCGTCCTTAAGCAGCTTGGGCAGTCTTTTTGTCAGAGGGCTGATCATTATTCCTGTCCTCCCCTATTACCATTCAAGCACATCAACGGATACCTTGTTCTCGTTGACGATATTCTTACGGACAATTCCGTCACGCAGCTTGATAGTGTGGTCTGCCATATTCTGAAGTTCGGAATTGTGAGTAACCATGATGATCGTATTTCCGTATTTCTGATTTACATCTTCGATAAGCTTCAGGATCTCTTTGGATGTGTTGTAATCAAGAGCGCCCGTCGGCTCGTCACAGAGAAGGATATCCGGATTCTTGATCAGGGCTCTTCCGATTGATGTTCTCTGCTGCTGCCCGCCGGAAAGCTGATTGGGGAGCTTGTATCTGTGATCCCAGAGACCCAGTGTGTTAAGAAGTTCATCGATATCGAGCGGGCTGTCTGACAGATATGAGCCGACCTCGATATTCTCTTTAACGTTAAGATTCGGTATCAGGTTATAAAGCTGGAAAACATAGCCCAGATGCTTTCTTCTGTAGAGCGTCAGCGCTTTATCATTCATGTCCTCGAGCTTATCACCGTTTATGGCGATATAACCGCTGTCGGCCTTATCAATACCGCCGATGATATTGAGCAGCGTGGATTTTCCGGAACCTGACGGTCCGAGGATGACGCAGAACTCTCCCTTAGCCACTTCAAAGTTCATCCCCCGAAGTACTTCCTGGCGGGAATCTCCGTGGCCGAACCCCTTTTTTACATTACTGATCTCAAGAAACTTTCTCTCTTCTTCAGACATGTTCGTATCTCCTTGTATGAATATCTGTTCATATGTTATTTTATTCATATGAATATGTCAACAGATATTACGGCACAAAGAACAATATTGTCGGAATCGACAATTAGCACATGCAAACTGAAGTGATTTTAGTCAAATTAGCAATATCTAACTACCAAGCATCCGGGCGATCTCACTGTCACCTCTTGCCCTGATCTTATATATATCATCCATATGCCTATGGAAAGCCTTTACGAGCTCATCCCCTTCTGCGGCCTTCTTCATAAATACCGGTCCGTAATAGATCTCCTTAAGTGTCAGTTCATACGGAACGCCTGTATAAGAACAGCACATCATCTGATAGAAGATGTCTCTGTCAATGCATGTCTTCTCATCTTTGATAACATAACCCTTCTGCGCCAGATACTTACGGACTCTCTCGATCGATTTCTGAGGCTGGAGGACCCAAAGGATTTCCTTCATGACCGCCTCGGGAGCAGAAGCTGCAGCTGCTTCCATGATATCGATCATGTTATTCCCTCCCAGGCCGGCCATAACGACCACATCTCCCTTACGAAGTTCAACACCGGAGAGCCCGTCCGTACAATAGACTTCGGATCTGCCGGAGAGAAGATAATCGTCAAGACATTGCCTGGTCCTCTCTGCCGGATCCTTATGGATATCCGTGCATACCGCTGTCTCGGCTATATCCTCCAGAAGACACCATGCAGCAAGCTTACCGTGATCCGAACCTACATCGATCACCCTTACGGCAGGCGATCCGATCAGACTTATCACTGTCATGAGCCTTTCCGACATCTCAGGTCTCACAGCTGATCCGCCTTTCTCGTAATGACCTCCTTCATTGCGACCACTTTACGAAGACTCTCGTTGAGCTTTGCCTTCTCATCTGATGAGGCAGCGCTTATCCTGGCAATAAGTCCCTTCTGCATACGGGTCAGGACTGCGATCCTGATGCCGTACAGTTCAGACAGATACAGATCTCTTGTTACATTTATATCCTTGGTATCACTGAGAGAATCAGATACGCTCAGGTAGACTTCCTCTGCAGGTTTCCCGTTAAGCACATATTTGCTGAGCTCATTTATCAGAAGAGCTTCCCTGATCCCGTATCCCGCCTCAAAGTTATCCAGGAAATAACCCACTATCGCCTTCATATTGCTTCCGGCAAAATCAGAAGACCGTATT
>OMQY01000144.1 GCA_900313405.1 uncultured Eubacteriales bacterium | reverse complement strand
TCGGGTCTTTGACAACTATTGCGACAACTTTTTCCGCTGTAGTTGTCAAGAAAGTTGTCACAGGACTTCCGACTACTCGCTCACCACGTGCAAACCCCGGGGATCGTTCGATTTTCTGTAAATTTTTGTTCTTTTTTATGTTTCTGTACTTTTAATCTCCCACAACCCGTGTTATACTCACATCAGAAAACGAACAAATGAACGGTTTACGAACAAGGAGGGCCATTTATGTCACCTTTTGATCTATCGGTAATAGTATTCTTTATAGCAATAACGGCAAAGGTGCTGACGGATACATTCGAGTTCTGGAGAGAACTCGACGAAGCTGCAGAAGCAGCGGCTGTCAAGCAGGACCGTCGTGTGAGGCCCGCAGTACGTCATCTTCCGGCCCCCTGCCGCCCGGCACCTGCGAAGATCGCACCAAGGACTGCTTCTTCAGCAGGCATGATCCCCGGCCGTCCCATACTCACTGTCCGTACGGCAACAACAGCAAGCTCCGGCAGAGTGGCAAGCAGAAGGAAGCTCCCGAATCGCAGAGTTGCGCCGGCAGCTGCAAGACGTGAGCAGGTTGCAGCTTAATGCATAGAGCAGCAAGCAGGTGAAGGGCACCGGCTGACAACTCGGCCGAAGCCGGCTACAGCGCACGTGAACAACAATAGATTATCAATGTCGGATTCCATATATCGTACCTCCATACGCAGCACCACATAACCCGCCTACATACACGCTGTGTTCGTCTCGGAGAATAACGATCCGGATCGAACTGTCGATAGATGGATACCGCAGGTAATAAAAGGGCTGTCTGCAGAACATTATCTGCAGACAGCCCGCCTTTTAACAATTGAATATAAGGATCAGAAGGATACCTGGTTCTTGCCGTTGCGCTTTGACTTGTAGAGCTTACGGTCTGCCAGCGATATCAGCTCGCTGATGTCCATTCCCTTCTGGTAGGCAGCGATGCCGACTGAGACGGTTACCTTGACGAAGGTATCTCCCATGGGGACTGCCTCGGATGAGACGCTGTCGGCGATCTTCTTGGCAATCCCGATAGCATGAGCCGTGTCGCAGTCGGGGAGCATGATCATGAACTCATCGCCGCCGGTACGGAAGCAAGTGTCAGACTTGCGGCAGCCGATCATCATCGCGGAGGCGACGTGACGGAGGACGTTGTCGCCCTGAAGCTGGCCGTAGCGGTCATTGAGTTCGGTCATGTTATCTACGTCGATGGCGACCAGAGTGAAGGTATTATCGCCTTCGCGGCGGTCATAGATGCTGATGGTGCGCTCGAGGGACTCGTAGAAATATCTTCTGTTATAGAGACCGCTTAAGTCGTCGACACGTGTCAGTCTCTGGACCTTCTGGTAAGAACGCTCGAGTTCTTTCTCAAGGCGCTTCTGCTCGGTGATGTTACGGGTGATACCCCATATGCCGATGATCTCGCCGTCACGGTAGAGCGGATACTTGGATGCGAGGAGATACTCGACATTGTCCTCGTCACGGTGAAGCTCCTCGGGGATGTTGAGGATGGGCTCGCCGGTCGTCATGATCTGAACTTCGTCGGCTCTTGCTTTCTCAGCGAATTCTCTGGGGAAGTAGTCGAAGTCGTCCTTGCCGATCATGTCCAGGGGGTTCTCTGCACCGACCTGCTTTGCATGAGCACGGCTGGTCCACAGGAACTTGGAATTCTTGTCCTTGAAGTAGACTGTGTCAGAAGAATACTCTCTGATCGTATCGAGGCAGAGCTTGTCAAACTCGATCTTTTCTTCGGGACTCATGTTCAATAAATCGGAATTACTCATATCGTTATCCTCCGAGACCATGTCGATAGACTACTTTTAAATGATAACACGCGTGATTGAGAAAATCCAATTGTGCACCGGGCAGGCATATCACAGCAGGGAGCAACTCCGTTCCCGGCAGAGGCATAACAGCGCGACCTCCGCAGTCAGAACAGCCTCAGATCCCGGGCAGGACGATCGTGATCGTGAATCTGTCGTTGTCGACGGAGGCACTGATGCTGCCGCTCATCATGTCGACCAGCTTCTTGGAGACGGACAGACCGATGCCGCTGGAATTAATGTGGCGGGATGTGTCGCCTTTGTAGAAGCGGTCGAAGACCTTGTCGGGGTCGGGGGTCTCCCCCTCCTTGATGCCGTTGGACATCTCGAGAACGGCGCGCTTGTTGATATATTTGAGAGAGACACTGAGCGACTTGTCTCCGTGGACCATTACGTTCTTGATGAGGTTCTGGATGACGCGTCTGGTGGCAGATTCGTCGGCGATCGCATAGACGTTCTCGTCAACGTTGATGTCGGGTTCGATGCCGAGGCCTTCGAACTCGTCGAAGTAGGAGAACATGGTCTGCATCAGGACTTCGGAGAAGTTCATCTTGGTGATGTTCATCGTGTAGCCGGTGTTGTTGACCTTGGTGTAGAAGAACATGGTCTCGAGGATGTCGGAAAGGGAGTCGATCCTTTCGCGAATGATACTATTGTACTTCTCGATCTCTTCGGGATCATCGGTCTGGTCGAGGAGTTCGAAGTAACCCTTCAGAGACGTCAGCGGCGTCCTGATGTCGTGCGACATGTTCGTGATGGTGTCGCGCATCTCTTTATCCTTGCGGACTATATCCATCTCACGTGTGCGGAAGGAGTCGATTATCTCGTTGATGTCTCCGGCCAGGCGGCGGATACCGCGCGATTTGCCGTAGAAGGTGATCTTCTTGTTGGTATCATTGCGGGCAATGAAGTGCACCTGATCGCGTATGCTCTTGACCTGGAGGTACTGGGACACCAGGATCATGAGCAGCATGACGGCGATAAAGCCGATTATGATAAGCGAGATCTGAAGTAGTGTCATAGCTCTTCCTTCCTGCGGGATGCAATGTAGATCAATGTGCCCCACAATAAGACGAATATTACGGCGTATGAGCATATCTGGTAGATGCCCATTCCGGTATCATCTCCGATAATGTAGTTGATGGCCCACATTCCGGGATTGCTCAGTTCATCAGGGAGTCTGTCTGCCGCGTTGCCCGAGATGTGAAGGATCTTGGATACAGGCACGGAACCCATATCCGCCAGGATCAGGGCAAGGAACTTCCAGACAAAGAGGATAAGGATACTGTAGTTAGTCCTGCGCACGATCTTCGCGATCAGGAACGCCGGGATGATCGACAGCCACATAACGAGAGTCGTTGCCGCGAAGTAAAGAAGAAGCTTCGTCACGTCACCGGTAAAGAGTATGCAGTCGTAGCCCAGTGCTCCGACGGGAAAATCCACAAGGATCACCGGAACAACGGCAAAGACCGGTGCATAGACAAAGGTTGCCGCCAGCTCGGATAATGTGTATTTGAAGTTGCTCCTGATCGCTCCCCTGAGATTTACCCTTTCTCTGAGAGAATAATGCTCACAGATCAGAACGATCGCGCAGATGCTGTAAAAAAGACCCAGGAACCCCCTCGCCATGTCCGTGAAGAACAGATGCGGGATCAGTTCCGGATTCTCATCTTCACCCGTGAGCTTCGTAAAATAGTCGGGCTCATCCTTCAGGGTAATGTAATAAACAACGCAGAAAGCGATCGTTGTCATAAAGGCAACGATCGCTCCCCATAGTGCGAAGCCGTTTTTTCTGAACTTAAGTATGTTTATCCTTACAAGGTTCGCGAACATCTGTCAGCAGAGATCCCTCTTTCTATTAATGTTTACCTGGATCGCAGTAATGATAGCGAGTACCACACCGCAGACTATCAGGGACTTGGTGATATATCCTGTCGAAGAGAATACTCTGAACGACTGGATCCTTCCGGTAATAGTATATTCGGAGAGTGCGAAGTCGTCGACATCAAAGATCTTCCTGATCAGGATGTCTACCAGCATCAGTATCATGTTGAGCACGCCGTATGCGAGGATGATACCGATAGTGATCGCAGCTGCCTGGCTCCTTACGAGGTTGCCGATGAGCATGATCAGCATAGAGAACGTAAATACCATGATCCAGGATACAGCCGTGTACTTAATGAGACGTACCGGATCGTCGAACGATACGGACTTACCGAAGATCGCGATACCGACGATCGTGGACAACAGGATGAGCAGTTCGAACATAAGCGAATAAAGTCCGATCGTGATCGCTCTGGCGCCGAAGAGAACATTCCTGTTACCTGAAGCTATGAGCATGTTCTTGTCGGTTCCGGTGCTGTGGAGCATACCGATGAAGATACCTACGAAGATGCTGAGGAGCAGGAGGATATCGGCTGCGGAAGTAAAGATATTGAATACGTTATCTACCTTCCAGTCATAGATGATGCCTTCGCCGATGAGAGAACCGGAACGTGCTTCCTCTTCATCAGTCGTGACAATATTGGTGAGGTCATTCTTCATTGCCTCTTCTCTCTCATCCTCATCCTCGATATAGTTGCTGAAGACGGACTCGCCGAGTCCTAACTGTTCACTGTCAAGGCGCATATACATAAAGCAAAGAAGCATTACGATAGCGACCATGATGATCGGGATAATATATGTGCACTTCATGCGCGAAGCTCTGTAGAGCTCCGACTTTGTCATTCTGAATAACATCTCTTGATTCCCCCCTTACAGATCCTTGCTCGGTGCGGTTCCGGTAACCTTGAGGAAGTACTCCTCGAGATCGGAAGACTCAACGCTTATGGAGTCTACAAGGATCCCCGCCTTAGCTATTTCCATGTTGAGAGCAGCCACGTTATCGAGCTTCTCGAAAATATAGATAGTACTGTTGTCGATTACCTGATAATCGGAATAACCGTTCGCATCAAGTATCGGAACGATAGCCGCCGTGTCTTTGGCCTTGATGGCGATCTTGTCGCGGCACTTCATCTGGAGTTCTTCCTTTGTGGACTCCTCGATGATGCGGCCCTTATCGATGATGGCGTAATCAGTAGCAAGCTTAGCGAGCTCTTCAAGGATATGGCTGGAGATCAGGATCGTGATGCCCTTCTCTTCATTGAGCTTCTGGATCATCTCACGGAGCTCTACGATACCCTGAGGATCGAGACCGTTGATAGGCTCATCGAGAACGAGCACCTCAGGATCTCCTACCATCGCCATGGCGATTCCGAGTCTCTGACGCATACCAAGCGAGAACTTGCCTGCAGGCTTGTTGCCTGTGTTATCGAGACCTACGAGATGAAGGATATCATTTATCGAATCGTCGATCTTAAGTCCCAGGTTAAGATACTGGAACTTGATGTTCTCGTAAGCCGACTTATTCGCATAGATAGACGGAAGCTCTACGAGAGCTCCGACTGAACCTAATCTTGCTCTGTCGAACCCGTAACTGATCGTACCTGCAGTCGGAACCTGGAGGCCCGTGATAATTCTCATGATAGTCGTCTTACCGGCACCGTTCTTTCCTACGAG
>OMQY01000155.1 GCA_900313405.1 uncultured Eubacteriales bacterium | reverse complement strand
ACATTGTTGACACGGCACCAGTTAGCCGCCGTAACCATGCCTTCGATGCCGCGATCGCCGAAGCCGCCCGGGACGATCACTCCGTCGAGTCCGCTTAATGTGGCATCAACATTCTCCGGCGTTATGGCTTCGGAATCCACCCATTCGATATCCGTGTAGACGCCCTCATCGTAGCCTGCATGACGAAGCGCCTCGGCAACAGACAGGTAAGCGTCGTGAAGCTGGATGTACTTGCCGACGATGCCGATATGGACGCGTCCCGAGCGGTTACGGATCTTGTCGATGACTTCCTTCCATTCGCCGAGGTCAGGCTCGTGGCCCTTGAGCTCGAGCTTACGCATGACGGCTTCGGAGAAGCCGGACTTTTCGAGCATGAGAGGTGCTTCATATAGGATCGGTAAGGTAACATTCTCGATGACGCAGTCTTCACGCACGTTACAGAAGTTCGCGATCTTGCTGATTATGGTCTTGTCTTCGATCGGCTCGTCGGTGCGGAGCACGATGATGTCGGGCGATATTCCCATGCCCTGGAGTTCCTTGACGGAATGCTGTGTCGGCTTCGACTTATGTTCACCTGATGCCTTCAGATAAGGCAGCAGAGTTACGTGAACATAGAGCGAATTCTCTTTACCGACTTCGTTTCCGACCTGTCTTATGGCCTCGATAAAGGGCTGTCCTTCGATGTCGCCGATCGTGCCTCCGACCTCGGTTATTACGATGTCGGCGTCGGACGTCTTACCTACGTTATATACGAATTCCTTAATCTCATCGGTGATGTGCGGAATTATCTGGACCGTCTTGCCGAGGTACTCGCCCTTACGCTCCTTGGATATGACACTTGAATATACTTTACCGGTGGTGATGTTGGAGAAACGGTTCAGATTCTCGTCTATGAAGCGCTCGTAGTGCCCGAGGTCGAGGTCCGTCTCGGCACCGTCCTCCGTAACATAGACTTCACCGTGCTGATACGGGCTCATCGTTCCGGGATCGACATTGAGATAAGGGTCGAGTTTCTGTGCTATGACCTTGAAGCCACGCATCTTCAGGAGTCTTCCGAGCGACGCAGCTGTTATCCCCTTTCCGAGTCCGGATACGACTCCTCCCGTAACGAAAATATACTTTGTCATCCGTTCATCCTCCAATCCTTCTCCGCCTTTATGCCGGTTCTGAATATTCCTTGATTATCTTCTCGGCGATCTCGAGCCTGGTCTTCCTGGAATCCATCGCCGTCCGTTCGATCTTCTTGTGGGCTTCTTCCTCCGACAGCATCAGGTTCTCCATCAGGAGGAGCTTTGCCCGGTTGACGATCTTGATCTCCTTTATCTTTTCTTCGAAGGTCTGCTGCTTCTTCTCGAGCTTAACGAGTCTTTCCCTCGTCGAGCAGAGCATCCTGAGCGCGTGCGTCATCATGACGGTCGTCACGGGCCTTGCTACCGTAAGCACACCGTAATCCTGAACCTTGTCCGATATCTCATCGTAGTAATCGTTCTTGACGAGAAGCATGACGCCGCACGAAGACCCTTCCGCGACGTCCACCGCGAAGCCTATGCCGTTCTCATCACGAAGCGGAGCGTTGACGATCACGAGATCCGTCTTACGCTCGCCGTAGAGTCTTCTCGCGGCAGACACGGATTCCGCGACCATGACGGGATCATATGTGTCCTTGGGGAGGAAAGATGTCAATGTGGCATTGAACTTCTCGTTAGCCGAGACGATCAAGACCGAGTAGCAACTGTCCTTGTGCATATCATCTTTCCTCCTTTCTGTCAGACATTTACGTTCCGGAGATCAGTCGCAGTACGCTTCGATCATCGAAGCCGGAAGCTTATCCCTGATAAACTCGCTGTTAGAAGCGGCCTCCTTAGCTTCCTCTATCGTCCTCGGCAGCATCTTTATTTCCTTGGTCACTTCCCCGGGCGCCGCCTTGAGATCCAGATCGAATGACGGTGCCAGAACACTTGACTTGCCGATACCGTCAAGTCCCGCATATATGATCAGCGCGAAAATAAGATAAGGATTCGAGAAAGCATCCGGCGACCTCAACTGTGCATACTGATTACCGCCGCTCTCATGTATCCTTATCAGCTGACCGAAGTTACCCTTTGACCAGGAGATGAATCTGGGAGCATCGCCCTTACCTATCCTCTGATACGAGTCCTCGCATCTGTTGAGGAAGATCGTAAGATCGTAGATATTGTTCATTATCCCGGCGATCGCGCTGTTCAATACTGTCCGGTCTTCACCGCGCACCGCACTGAAGTTCACGTGGAAACCGTTACCGGGCTGCCCCGGCAGGGGCTTGGGCGAGAAATCGGCATACAGGCCGTTCCTGGCTGCGATAGTCTTGACTACAGATATAAAGGTAACTGCATCGTCTGCCGCCTTGAGAGGATCGGAACTTACGAAGTCGATCTCATTCTGACCGGGGCCCGCCTCGTGGTGCGAATTAACAGGCGTTACGCCCATGCGCTCAAGGGTGAGGCATATCTCTCTTCTGACGTTCTCACCCTTGTCGAGCGGTGCGATGTCCATGTATCCCGCCTTGTCCTGGGGGATCTTAGTCGGATCGCCGTTCTCATCGGTCTTGAACAGATAGAACTCCATCCTTGTTCCGAACTTAAACGATACTCCTGCCTTCTCGGCTTCGGCGACTGCCCTCTTCAATATGCTCCTTGTATCGCAGACAAACAGCTTACCGTCCTGATATCTGATATCACACAATAGCCTTACTACTCTTCCGGTATCAGGCCTCCAGGGAAGGAGCGCCGCAGTCTCAGGTTCAGGATGAAGGAACAGCGAGGACCTTGCCTCGTCTCTGAATCCCGCGATCCCCATCGGGTTGATCCCGATGCCGGAAGTGAGAGCTCTTCTCACGTCGCTCTGCATTATCGAAATATTCTTAGGGGTACCGAATACGTCGCAGAACTGCAGCCTGATAAACTTGATATCTTCTTCACTTATGTACTGCATGAACTCTTCTGTAGAACAATCCATCTATCGATCCTCCGTAAATCCTATCTTCAAATAGTTCCTCATAAAGTAAACGGCGCCCATCCGAGCGGTCATGACTGCCCGAATGAACGCCTTTGTTCTTATTAAATGTATCATCACAAAAATGAAACGTCAATATCGAAAAAATTCAAAATCACCTATTGACATCCTCGATCGCCGGTTGTATCATCATCAACGTAAACAATTGATTTTGGCAAGGGCGCCACAGTTTCACAGCTGTGGCGCCCTTTCTCGTTATAAACGGGATTTTGCAACTTCATCGATTGATTTATGCATTAACGGTAAAGGAGAAACGGACAATGAAAGACACTTCACAGATCTTCGGAGAGAACGTTTTCAGCTTAAGTGTCATGAAGGAACGTCTTCCCAAAGAGACATTCAAGGAAGTCAAGAACGCCATCGATAACGGCAAGCGACTCACACCCGAGGCAGCCTCTGTCGTTGCCAATGAGATGAAACAGTGGGCGATCGAGAAGGGTGCCACACACTTTACTCACTGGTTCCAGCCCATGACAGGCATTACTTCCGAGAAGCACGACAGCTTTATCAACCCGGCCGATGACGGAAATATCATATTGAGATTCTCAGGTAAGGAGCTTATGCAGGGCGAACCTGATGCCTCCTCCTTCCCGTCCGGCGGCCTTCGAGCTACTTTCGAGGCAAGAGGATATACGGCATGGGATCCTACATCCTACGCATTCATCAAGGAAGGCGTCCTCTGCATCCCGACAGCTTTCTGCTCCTACGGCGGCGAGGCACTCGACAAGAAGATCCCTCTGCTGCGCTCCATGGAAGCACTCAACAAGCAGGCACTAAGAGTATTGAAGCTTTTCGGAAATGAGGATGTCACGAGCGTCAAGACAACGGTCGGACCCGAGCAGGAATACTTCCTGATCGACGAGAAGGGCTACAACTCCAGACGCGATCTGATCTACACCGGAAGGACACTCTTCGGAGCACCCCCGCCGAAGGGCCAGCAGATGGAGGATCATTACTTCGGAGTTATCAAGCCCCGTGTACAGGCCTTCATGAAGGATCTGAACGAGGAACTCTGGAAGCTCGGGATCATGGCAACAACAGAGCACAACGAAGTTGCACCTTCACAGCACGAGCTGGCACCGATCTTCACGACAACAAACATCGCGACCGATCACAACCAGCTCACGATGGAGATAATGAAGAAGATCGCCCAGAAGCACGGCCTCGTATGCCTCCTTCACGAGAAGCCGTTCGCCGGCGTAAACGGTTCCGGTAAGCACAATAACTGGTCCATGAGCACCGACACGGGCATGAACCTCTTGGAGCCCGGCGAAACACCTTATGAGAATGCTCAGTTCCTGCTGTTCCTGACAGCCGTCATAAAGGCAGTCGATGATTATCAGGACCTCATGAGGATCTCGGTAGCTTCCGCAGGCAACGATCACAGATTGGGCGCCAACGAAGCTCCTCCGGCAGTCATCTCCATCTTCCTCGGCTCCGAACTCACGGAGATCCTCGAGGCCATCGAGAACGACGCTCCCTACGGAGCTAAGGAAAAGGAACTGCTGCGTATAGGCGTACATGTACTTCCTAAGTTCCCCAAGGACACAACGGATCGTAACAGAACATCGCCTTTTGCTTTCACCGGCAATAAGTTCGAGTTCAGGATGCTCGGTTCCGCCGCTTCCGTAGCACTTCCCAATACAGTCCTTAACACGGCTGTAGCAGAGTCGCTGAAGCAGTTCGCCGACATCCTCGAGAACGCCGAAGACTTCACTTCCGCCCTGCACGACCTCATCCAGAATGAGATCAAGGCACATAAGAGGATCATCTTCAACGGCAACGGTTACGATGACGCATGGATCGAAGAGGCCGGCAAGCGCGGTCTGTCGAACCTCCGCACAACACCCGATGCGGTCGCTCACTATCTGGATCAGAAGAACATCGAGCTCTTCACTTCTCATAAGGTCTATTCCGAGATCGAGATGCAGTCCAGACACGAGGTCTTCCTCGAAAAGTACACCAAGCTCATCGACATCGAGGCAAAGACAATGCTCGAGATGGCAAAGCAGGATATCCTCCCGGCAGTAAGCTCGTATTCTTCAGAGCTCGCCGAGAACATCATCGCCAAGAAGGATGTACTGGGCGTAGCTCAGTCCTTCGAGGAGAACACCCTCAAAGAGATATCCGAGGATCTTACGGAGGCATACGATGCCTATAAGACTCTCGAGAGCGCAGTCGCCAAGGCCGGCGGGATCGATGACCTCGTAGCCCTCGCAGACTTCTTCAAGGATGAGATCCGCAGCGATATGGACAGACTCCGCAGCGCATGCGACAAGCTCGAGACAGAGACATCCGCCGAATACTGGCCATTCCCGACATACGGAGAATTGCTTTTCGCGGTAAGATAAATCAAATATAACAGGTATGGTCTACGGCAGCCCGTCCTTCACAAAGACAGGCTGCCGTTTTCTATTTTATAAAAAGGAGTGTGATCTTATGAATGTCACAGAGATCGTAACACAAGAAGTATTCGGCATATGGTTCCTCATCGGAGCCGCGCTGGTCTTCTTCATGCAGGCAGGCTTCGCGATGCTCGAAGCAGGCTTCTGCAGAGCCAAGAACGCAGGTAACATCCTGATGAAGAACCTGATGGACTTCTGTATCGGAACAGTCTGCTTTGTCTTCCTGGGCTTCGGCCTCATGATGGGCGAAGACATGGTATGCGGATTCGTGGGCGTCCCTAACCTGGACATCTTTACGGACTTCACCGGGTTCATGGAAAACAACGCATCAAGCTTCGTCTTCAACCTGGTATTCTGTGCCACGGCCGCCACTATCGTTTCCGGTGCCATGGCAGAGAGAACGAAGTTCAGTTCCTACTGCATTTACTCGGCAGTCCTCTCTCTGATCGTCTACCCGATCGAAGCCGGCTGGACATGGAATCCCGAAGGCTGGCTTGCCAAGAAAGGCTTCATCGACTTCGCAGGTTCTGCATGTATCCACACGGTCGGCGGCGTAGCAGCCCTCGTCGGCGCCATTATCGTCGGCCCCAGGATCGGTAAGTACATCAAGGACGAGAACGGCAAGGTTACAAAAGTCAACGCCATCCAGGGCCACAACATCCCCTTGGGAGCACTCGGCTGCTTCATCCTCTGGTTCGGCTGGTACGGCTTCAACGGTGCCGCCGCAACATCCGGCTCGCAGCTTGCCGCTATCTTCCTTACAACAACACTTGCTCCCGCCTTCGCTACGGTAACATGTATGCTCTACACCTGGATCAAGAACGGCAAGCCCGACGTATCCATGTGTATCAACGCCTCCCTCGCAGGTCTTGTCTGCGTAACGGCCGGCTGCCACTGCATCGATGCGATCGGTGCCATCGCAGAGGGTATCATCTCAGGTCTGCTCGTCGTATGGGTAGTCGAGCTGCTCGACTTGAAGCTCCACATCGACGATCCGGTCGGTGCCTGCGGCGTTCACCTTGCCAACGGTATCTCGGGTACTCTCCTTGCGGGACTTTTCGCTACTAATACATCTTCCCTCGGCGTAGACGGCCCGATCTATGCACTCGTTCACGGCACAAGCTTCCGTGACGGTATGGAAGTATTCGGTGTACAGTGTCTCGGTATCTCCTGCATCGTCGCTTGGACAGCAGTCCTGATGATCATTACATTCAGTGTCATCAAGAAAGTCCACGGCCTGCGTGTAACAAGAGAAGAAGAGATCGAAGGTCTCGACCCCACAGAGCACGGCCTGCCCGCTGCTTACGCCGGCTTCTCCATGAGGCCTCAGGCAATTATCGAGACCGGCGACGTAGAAGTCCCCGTAGTCTCCGGCGACACACCCATCGCCGAGGCAGTCGAAGTCAAGAGCGTACCTTCCTTCGATGCTCCCACAGCTGACGGCAGAAGATATACCAAGCTCGAGATCATCTGCAAAGAGTCCAAGCTCGATCTTCTCAAGAAGGCTCTCATGGGCATCGGCATCACCGGTATGACAGTCTCCCACGTCCTCGGTTGCGGCGCTCAGAAAGGCCGTCAGGAATACTACAGAGGTGTCCCTGTCGAGGCATCGCTCCTTCCTAAGATCCAGGTCGACGTTGTCGTATCCGCTGTTCCCGTACAGAAGGTGATCGACACAGCCAAGAGTGTCCTCTACACAGGCCACATCGGCGACGGCAAGATCTTCGTCTACAACGTTACGGATGTCGTCAAGATCAGGACAGGCGAGACAGGCTACGCCGCCCTGCAGGACACAGTCTGAGCAAGCCCGTTTCTAATCCATATATACCGCTGAAGGCGCCGCTCCCGGGAAACCGCGGGCGGCGTCTTCCTGTGTGGTGCGAACCCGTTAGATGCCCGGGGGCGTGGGGCGAGCAAAACTGCATCTGCGACCTCGACAACTATTGTGACAACTATCTCCCAAAAAGTTGTCGATATAGTTGTCGAACAGGCCAAAAAACAGGTTTTGACAACCGGAGCGACAACTATCCCCCAAAAAGTTGTCGATATAGTTGTCGAAGCACGATCCCGGGATGGGTAAAGCCCGCTTGACCACAAAACAAAGATCCCGGCGGAGGGATCAAGGCTGCCGGAGGCACCGCCGCGGGTGGCTCTGCACGCATACCGGCGCGCTTACCGGCGCACAGCTCAATAAGCAAATCAAGAGGTTGCCCCAAAGCCGGGACAACCTCTTTTTTCTTAGCGGAGAATGGACGGGGTGTTATGTGTTAAATTTCCATTTCTCCGGTAAAGACTTTCTCGCAATTGCCGGTCATGAAGACGGCTTCGTCGGTGTAGCGGATCACAAGATCGCCTCCGCGGAGGATGACCCTGATGTCCTCGTTCTTGGGGCAGTAGTCGTTGAGGCAGGAGGCGACGACAGCCGCGCAGGCGCCGGTGCCGCATGCCATGGTCTCGCCCGAGCCGCGCTCCCAGACACGCATCTTGAGAGTGTGGTCATCGATGACCTTGATGAACTCTGTGTTGACTCGCTCCGGGAAGACACCATGAGTCTCAAACTGCGGGCCGATCTGCTCCAGCGGGAGAGTATCTACCATGTCCGTGTAGACGACGGCGTGGGGGTTGCCCATAGAGACACAGGTGACCTTGTATTCCTGACCGCCGATCGTGAGCGGCTGAGCTATGACGCGGCCGTCAGCGTCAGTCGGCAACAGTGTCGGAATGTCGGGGCCGTTCAGGATCGCTTTGCCCATGTCGACTTCGACGCGGACTACGACGTCGCCGGAAGTCATGAGACGGAGCTTCTTGATGCCGCTCCGGGTCTCGATGGTCATGTGCTTTTTCTTGTGGCCTGCGACATCGTACATGTATTTGCCCACGCACCTGATGGCGTTGCCACACATCATGCCTTCGGAGCCGTCGAGGTTGAACATTATCATGCGGGCGTCGGCGACTTTGGAGGGGGCGATCAGGACGATGCCGTCACCGCCTACGCCGAAATGTCGGTCTGACATGTAAACGGAGAGGGACTCGGGTGAGGAGATCATATTTTCGAGGCAATCGATATAGATGTAATCGTTGCCGATGCCCTGCATCTTGGTGAAGCGGACGGTCCTCCTCTTGTCTCTCATATGGTTGATGTCGACCAGCTCGGTGTTGATCTCGCTGAAGCGGCTCATCAGAGAGTCTGCGAGAGCGGCTGCAGTGTCGATCGCGGTCAGGCAGGGTATGCCGAGCATGACTGCGCGGCGGCGGAGCTTGACGGAATCGCGTGCGGGCAGACGGCCCTTGGCGGAAGTCGATATTATGTAGTTGACCTTGCCGCTGTCGAGGAGCGTCATGGTATTGTTCGTGTCAGACTCGTGGATCTTGTGGACCACGGTGACCTCCATTCCGGAGTCGCGGAGGCATTTTGCCGTCCCCTCGGTCGCATAGAGCGAGAAGCCCATGGAATCGAATTTCTTGGCGGTCTCGACCATCTCGGCCTTGTCGGAATCCCTTACGGAGATGAAGACGCCGCCGTGTCTGTACATCTTGTAACCTGCTGCTACGAGGCCTTTGAAAAGGGCTTCGGAGAGGTTACGGCCGATGCCGAGGACTTCACCGGTGGACTTCATCTCCGGGCCGAGCTGAGTATCGACATCCGTCAGCTTCTCGAACGAGAATACCGGCACCTTGACCGCCGTGTAGGGCGACTGTCTGTAAAAGCCCGTGCCCCAGTCCATATCCGCGAGGCGCTGACCGAGACTGACTGCTATCGCTACGTCGACCATCGGAACGCCGGTGACTTTGCTCATGTAAGGCACGGTCCTCGACGCTCTCGGGTTGACCTCGATGATGTATATCTGATTGTCTT
>OMQY01000076.1 GCA_900313405.1 uncultured Eubacteriales bacterium | reverse complement strand
TGTATTCGAGTGCGGCAGGTTCAGCCCAGCCACAGCCGGGGACCGGGATCCAACCGGGCTCCCAATAGTAAAAGCCGAGGCCCTTGCCCTCAGGCAGTGAAGCGATCCGCCCCATAACGTCGACCATGAAGTCACTCTGGCCGTCGACAGTCATCGGATACTCGAGCGCAGCCAGCAGTTCGGCTCGAGTAGCCATTCCCTTGAGTTCAGAGTCAGGTCTGCCCTCATATGAGCGATAGTCTTCTGTCGAGAAGCCCATCGAGACTTCCGCTACGATGATGTCCTTGCCGTAGCGGGCGATCATGTCTTTCATATTGGCTTCTAGCGCGCCGATGGTACCGTGCCAGAACGGGTAGTACGACAATCCGATGATATCGAAGTCCTCTCCTCTCTCGAAGTAATGGTCGAACCAGTCAACATACATCTCGTTGTTGCCGCCGTTGTCGAGGTGGATCATGATCTTCGCTTTGCAGCCGGAGTCTTTTACTGCGCGGATGCCGCTGCTGACGTATGATGCGATGTTGTCATACTCGGGCTTGCGTCCGGTAGGCCACAACAGGCCATTGGTGATCTCGTTGCCGATCTGGATGAGGTCGGGTTCGACTCCGGCACCTCTCATTTGCGATATAGTATCAAACGTGTAGTCGTAAACGGCTCTCGTAAGGCCCTCAACATCGAGCCCGGCCCATGCCTTGGGCACAGTCTGCTTACCCGGGTCAGCCCAGAAGTCGCTGTAGTGGAAGTCGAGGAGCACGGACATTCCGAAGGCCTTGGCCCTCTTAGCCAGTTCTATCGTCTTGGCAAGATCGTTCGTGCCGGCACCGTAGGGACGTCCTTCTGCGTCATAGGGGTCATTCCAGAGCCGCAGGCGCACCGAATTGACGCCGTGGTCGGACAGTATCCTGAGAAGGTCTCCGGGCTTTCCGTTCTCATCGTAATAGACTGCGCCGCAGGCCTCTTCCTCGATCAGTGTCGAGATATCCATTCCTTTAATAAAACCGTTCATTTATGAACCTCCAATAAAAAGATGGGCTCCTCGGCCAAACGGGGAAAAGCTGAGGAGCCGCGCGACTTATGCCGCATATATCAGTCGAAGTCCGTTATCCGCTCTAGCATCTTTTTGTAACGGAATCTTACCATCTCATTCTTCGCAAGAACATCTTCTTCCGTACCGGTATATTGACACCTGATACAATAATATTCTTCTTTGTCCTTGTCGTAAAACATATCGATATCCAGATCTCTCATGAAGCATGAGGGACAACGGTAGTTCAGTCTGCCTTTGCCAGATTGAGCCATGTGGCGATCACCTCCTTATCATGAACAGGCATTACGGATCCCAGAGTAAACATCGGTGAGAAGGCATAACCTTCCTTGACATATCCCTCCGCCTCTACGTTATCCGTCCTGAGCGATAGGGCCGTCTCGATCGCGGGGATCGTGGCATGTGCTTCTGTCGCTCCCTTAACAAATGCCTCCCGACACTTATATGCATAGTCGATGGTCTGATCGCCTACCTTAAGTGTGATGCCTGTCATATCCTCCGGATACTCGGTCGTTCCGTAGCAGGCAACGATGTATTCGTTGATCGTAACATCTGCATCAGGATCACTCATCTCCAGGATATGGCGCTCGATCTTGATCTCGGAAGAACCTTCTTCGAAGATCACCTTAGTCTGCAGCTTCAGATCCATATCGGCGAACTCGATCGTGACGGGATCCAGAGTCAATATCCTGCTCTTTCCTTCCTGCGAGAAAGAAGCATGCGTCCTGCAAAGTGCCAGATCGACCTCTTCTCCGTTGTGACATACCTTGGCGCTTCTGAGAGTTCCCTCACCCGCATAATGTGTGAAGAATCCGGCTCTGTATTTCTCCTGGATCAGGAAAGGATAAGACGCATCCTGCACATGCTTTGTACCGATACCTACCTCCCACTTGAGCTTGGCTGCATACGGTCTCAGGTCGACTATCGCGCCTCCCTGATCCATATTGACGCACGCCCTCATATAAGGGTCTGCATACCAGAACAGCTGCTTCTCGGATCCGTAGAGGATGTCCTTCCACAAAGCACATTCGGGCTCAGTGTATGTCTTGTTGGCACGATAGAAATCAGCGAACTCCGCCATGGTCATATCGACGAGCTTGCCTTCTTTCTTCAGCTTGCCGTAATATGCCATACCGTCCTCGTAAGACTTGCACAGAAGTTCATACGGAGCCTCCCATCGGCCCATCTTATTGAGCCAACCGGGCCCGACGAACATCATGTTGTATGAGTAGCCGTTGTTGTACTTCTCGAGGTGTCTGTACTGATCGATAAGGTTGTACAGATACGGATACTCCCAAGTCTTCGTGTCGTAGATCATACCGCGCAGAACATTCTGCGGATGTGTGCCGAAGTTTGAACCATTGCCGTCGTAGCAGGCCAGCAGATCTCTTGACAGGTGCGGGATCGCTACGATACCGGAATCTTCATCTTCATTGGCAGCAGGTGCATGTGTGTTCTGCTTGGAAGGGATCCACGGATTCCACGGACCACCGTCGAAAAGCGTATACCACGAGTTATTGCACGTATGGTATGCTTTGGGGCCCTCCTCCCAGCAAGTCGCGACTGCGGCCTTAACGGAAGGATACTTTTCCTTGATGTAGTTAGTAAGCTCAGCATCCATATAGTAAGAGCCTGTCGACTCCGGATAGAATCCGAAGATCTCCTTGAACTTGCCAAATACATCATCTACGATCTGCTTCTTGTCCTCCATGGAGAACATCCAGATACAGAAGTCCTTGGTCTTGTACTTGTTACGGAACTCTTCGCAGGGAAGTCCGAGGAGAGACAGTGCGATCTCGTCTCCGTACTTCTCGTGATGTTCCTTGGCCAGCTGCACAGCCTCTTCGTTGAAGAGGCTGGCATATGTCATCTGGATCGTAACCTTAAGACCGTTCTTGTGAGCCGTCTCCTGCTGGAACTTAAAGATATCCAGGGATTCGGTTAGAAGGGACTTGCGGCCGATATCCTCGGCCTTGCCCTGTCCCGTAACCTTCTCCGCATATTCGGGGACCATCTCGGGACGGTGAATGATATTGACTGCAAAAGTCGTATTCATTTTTACTGATTCCTTTCGAGTCCGATCAGGATCACTCCTTGTTCGAACCGCTTGTTATTCCTTCTACGTAGTACTTCTGCATGATAAGGAAGAGGATCGATATCGGTACGGAGATAAGAAGTCCGCCGGCGCAGAAGTGTGTAAAGTGAGCATTGAGTCTGCTCTTGTCGAGCATGTTGTAAAGACCGATAGCCAGCGTCCACTTGGAAGAATTCGTTCCGAGGATGAGCTTGGCAAATACGAAGTCGCCCCACGGCATCAGGAATGAGCTGATTACCTGATATACGATGATCGGTTTACACAGAGGCAGTACGACCTTAAAGAAGATACCGGCTTCTGTACATCCGTCGATGATGGCAGCCTCGCGGATACTTGTAGAGATCGTATCCATATAACCTTTAACGATCAGATATCCGAGACCGGATCCCGCCGAGTATACAAT
>OMQY01000050.1 GCA_900313405.1 uncultured Eubacteriales bacterium | reverse complement strand
TTTATGATGGAGATGAGAGTTCTGAACACGTATCGTCAGGTGTCATTTTCCTTGATGCAGTTGACGGAAGATGTTTATCCGCAGTTCTATAAGCTCGTTTGATTTTAACCCTGCTATTGGTATAATCTTTCTATTGTTAGGAGAGGTGTTACCATGAGCAGAGCAGATGAGATCTTCGATCAGAATATCAGACAGATACTGGATTCGGGATACACGACCGAGAATGAGAAGGTTCGCCCGAAGTGGAGCGACGGAACTCCCGCATATACATATAAGGCTTTCGGGATCGTTAATCGATACGATCTGTCACAGGAATTTCCTATGCTTACACAGCGCTATCAGAATTTCAAGGGGGCGGTAGATGAGCTCCTTTGGATCTGGCAGAAGAAATCTAACAATGTAAAAGACCTTAAGACACATATCTGGGATGCCTGGGCTGATGAGACCGGTTCTATCGGTAAGGCGTACGGATATCAGCTCGGGGTAAAGCATCACTATAAGGAAGGTGACATGGATCAGGTGGACCGTGTCCTCTACGATCTGAAGAATAATCCCTCATCAAGAAGGATCATGACTAATATTTACGTGCATCAGGATCTTCACGAGATGAACCTTTACCCGTGCGCTTATTCGATGACCTTTAATGTAACAGGGAATAAGCTCAATGCCATTCTTAACCAGAGATCCAATGATATGCTTGTCGCTAACGGATGGAATGTCTGTCAGTATGCCGTTCTTGTGCATCTGTTTGCCAGATGCAGCGGACTTGAAGCAGGTGAACTCGTTCACGTTATTGCCGATGCTCACGTATATGACAGACATGTGCCCATAGTTAAGGAGCTTATCGAACGTCCTTCATATCCTGCTCCCAAGCTCGTTATTGATGAAGGGATCACGGATTTCTATGCATTTACTGCTGATAATATCCGGCTCGAAGGGTATCAGTACGGTGATAAGATCACCGGTATACCCGTAGCAGAGTGATGGGCGGCACGGAAGATGAGGATAGTATTCATAAGACATGCCGAACCGGATTATGAGAATGATACTGTAACACCCAAGGGCAGGCGCGAGGCGGAGATCCTTGCCGGGCGTGTCAGCAAATGGGATGTGAAGGATTTTTACTGCTCTCCGTACGGCCGGGCCGTTGCTACTGCTGCACCGACTCTGGAGAAATGCGGACGGGAAGCGATCGTATATGACTGGCTCAAAGAGTTCTATTACAGGGTCTATCTGCCCGAGAACGGTCAGGAACATATAGCTTGGGACTTTATGCCTTCATACTTCTGCCCGAATGATGATCTGCACGATAAGGATAAATGGACCCAAACACAGCTTATGCGTTCGGGGGATATAGAGGGGTACGCCCGGGAAGTCTATACGGGCTTTGACGCTCTTCTGGCCGAACACGGGTATGTGAGACGCGCAGACGGAGTATATGAGGTCAGGGAACATAATGACGATACGCTCGTATTCTTCTGCCATCTGGGTGTAAGCATGCTGATAATGGGTCATCTTACGGGCATAGCAGCGCCTTCGCTGTGGCAGGGATTCTTTATGGCACCGACATCAGTCAATGTATTGTGCTCCGAGGAGCGCCAAGAAGGAGAAGCTTCCTTCAGGATCCAGACATTGGGGGACGTCAGACACCTGATAGAAGCCGGAGAACCGGTATCTTCTTCGGGATATTTTACCAACTTTTTCGAGGGGTGACTTAAATGATAGCGATAGCAGCAGTAGATCTTAACTGGGGGATCGGAAACAAAGGCGATCTCCTGATATCTCTTCCGGAAGACCAGAGGGGCGTATTCCGTAAATATACTGCAGGACATACTGTAGTCTTCGGGCGTAAGACGCTGAAGACATTTAAGGATGAGAAGCTCCTTCCCAAGCGCATCAACATCGTTATGACCCGTAATCCCGACTTTGTTAAAGAGGGAGCGGTAGTGCTCCACAGCAGTGAAGAACTTAGGGCGTATGAGGAAGCGCATCCCGATGACAAGATCTTCCTGATCGGTGGAGAGCAGATCTATAATACGCTTATCGACTCATGTGACGAGGCTATAATCACATATATCAATGCCGTTTTTGAGGCTGATGCCCATTTCCCGAACCTTGACGAGGATGATAACTGGGAGCTCACCGAAGAAGAACCCGAGATCATGAGCGAAAAGGGCGTATCGTTCACGGTAAGACACTATCGCCGTAAGTAAAAACGTCTTTTGCCCAAAAATTCATTCCAATCCACAGAGGATATCGGCAAACTGTAAGAATTCTTTATTATTTAAAGAGAGAGCGGTCTCTCACGGATCCGTTGTGCTATAATCCACTATGTAAAAGTATGGTCGGAGATTGCGTTTATGGCTAAGTATATCTTCAACGCCAGAGATGTGGCTGCATATTTCAAATGGTTCGGGGTGCCTTCTTATCTTGAGGTATCCTATATGCAGTATATCTTCAGTATCGGTTCTCCGGTGCTCGCCAATCCTCTTACCCGGGACTTCGAGAAGTTCAAGGGTGAAGTATATCGTGAGCTCTATTATCTTTGGGCCAACGGCTTCGAAGATGAGAGATCTGATATATCGTGTATGCCCGAGGACGGTGCAAGGGCTTTGATCTGCGATCAGGAGTGCATTAATCTCGAATCCTATATGAAGCTGATAACGCTTCATCTCATATTTACGAAGAATCTGCCTTATGTGAAGATCAACTTTACCGGGCTTCCTCTCCAACTCGGTATAAGGTGTGATTTTACCAAGTTCGAGGAGAATGTGGTGATGGCAGTCGAGAGGCTTAACCTTGTCAGCAAGGATGCGTTCGGCAAGCCGTTTGACTTAAGCCTCGGAGTTCCCGATGAACTACTCTCCATCTCACTTGATCCGGAGTTTAAGGCCCGCATACTCAAGCATGGTGACTTCCGTGAGGCGTTAAGGACAGAACAGGATAATACCATGAGAGAACTTAAAGAAGCTTCTCTGAAGGTGTTCGGCAGTATTCCTTTCCCGAAGAGCAGGAAGAGCAGGAAGAAGAACGGCAAGAGCGCCGGCGAGACTGCCAATACCCATACAACGAGCAGAGGTCAGCCGAAGGGCACTCCGCTTCAGGAAACAAGACACAAGGACGGAAATGATTAATGAACATCAGGTACAGATTAGGTCTTGATATCGGTTCAACGACCATCAAGATCGTACTGCTTGACGGCGACGAGATCGTCTACAATGAATACAGGAGACATCACTCGGATATATCGGGACTGCTTAATAAGCTTTTCGATGAACTTAACGAGAAGTTCCCCGGGATTGCCGTGTCCGTAACTATCACCGGTTCCGGCGGACTGTCCGTAGCTAACTGGCTACACCTCAAGTTCATTCAGGAAGTAATGGCCGAGACTGAAGCGATCAAGAAGTACCATCCCGAGACAGATGTAATAATCGAGCTCGGAGGCGAGGATGCCAAGATCACTTATATGCATCCGGTCCTCGAACAGCGTATGAACGGAACCTGTGCCGGCGGTACCGGAGCATTTATCGATCAGATGGCTTCGCTCCTTCAGACTGACGCGGACGGTCTTAATAACTTCGCGAA
>OMQY01000052.1 GCA_900313405.1 uncultured Eubacteriales bacterium | reverse complement strand
CCAATAGTTGTCGATAGAGTTGTCAAACAGCCAAAAACACGGTCTTCGACAACTAACGTGACAACTATTCTCTCCAATAGTTGTCGAATCGTTACCCGAGGCCAGAAATCACCGTCGGGTAACGAAAGTGGTAACGTTTTCCAAGAATCGTAACCGGAATCGTTACCCAAGGCTGAAAATCCCCGTCGGGTAACGAAAATGGTAACGTTTTTCGAGAATCGTAACCCGAATCGTTACCCAAGGCTGAAAAACGTCTCTTGGTTACGGAAATGGTAACGAAGAATAAAAATCGTAACCGGAATCGTTCTTCAATGGAGATAAAACCGTTGATGAGTGTGTTGAGCTACTGATGCCCCGCAACTGTGGAAGTTGCTATTTCGATTCACAAATTTTCAAAAAACTCTTGACAAGGGAAGGGTTCCGCGATAGTATACTTGAGCACTTGAGACGCGGGATTAACTCAGTGGTAGAGTGTCACCTTGCCAAGGTGAAAGTCGCGAGTTCGAATCTCGTATCCCGCTCCACTTAAAAACTCCGAAGCTTGCGGGCTTCGGAGTTTTGTTTTAAGGCTTATTCAGCTTACGGGTGGTAGCAGAAGTAGATCTCAGTTATCATGTTGTCTTCTACCGTGATCACCGTCCAATTATAGGTTGCCAGTGTCAGGTCGTTGCCGTACTGATATATGAATGCCACATCATACTCGAAAAACGCTTCGATACTGTCCACATATCCTTCTGATAACGATGTATCACGGAATTCGACAAAGGCGGTTATATCATCATTTGTCATCCCTTCGGGCCATCCGTGCAGTCCGGGATGATAGGCATCGAAGATCCTGACATCGGGCGAGATCAGAAGTCTCATCGGGTCGGCAGAGGAATAAACGGGCGTGTCCGATATCGCGAACAGTTTCCATGTTCCTGACTCAGTCTGTTCGAAAGTCCAGTAATCCACGGCATCGATAGTGAGGATCTTCCCTGTATATGTTGTCCCGTACAGAACGGACTCCCCGATATCTTTTTCGATCAGGTCTGTGACGGTGACGCTTCCTTCTCCGTCAGGAAGTTCGATGATATCTCCGATCTTAAGACTGTCGATATAGTCCTGATCGACCTCAACCTGGGTCCAGGGAACAAAGACGGCGGACTCTCCCGAGTCTTCTCCGTCAACTGTGAACGGAGTCATAGATACCGTGTATTGACCGTCCGGGAGTTCCCCTACATCCGGGAGGCTCCATATCTGAGGCTCGATGCCCGGTGTCGGAGAAGGATCATCGGCCTGTGTCGGCAGGGGAGGTTCAGTTACTGCGATCGTTTCCGATGTGCTGTCTCCGGTATCGGCTGTCGTCTCTTCTGCCTTTGTAAGAGCACAGCCTGCGGCAGCCAGAGCAATAGTGATCGATAATACTATCGGAAGGATACGGAACTGTTTGGGTGTCTTGATGTGAGTTATACGATCTCTCATAAAGCGTGTGTTCCTCCCTCTCATTGATGTCTACGGACCGGGAAAGATCATTGTGTATATATGCCATAATTATAGCACACAGGCATTTAAGTATTATTTGTGGTATAAGGTCTTTTCTCTATAGGATTATAGTGATAAAATTAGAATGATTCTAAAAGAATGGAGGACATTACAGTGGCTGAGATTAATGTAAATGTTGATAATTTTGAAGATGTGGTCCTTAAGTCTGAACTTCCCGTGCTGGTTGATTTCTGGGCTCCCTGGTGCGCTCCGTGCAAGATGCTCGGCCCCTCGATAGCAGCCGTTGCCGACAGCTACGAAGGCAAGATAGCAGTTGCCAAAGTAAACGTCGATGACAATGCTCCGCTGGCTATCGAGTATGGTGTTGAGGGCATTCCCGCAGTTAAGCTCTTCAAGAACGGAGAGGTCGTTGATCAGTTCGTCGGACTTCGCCCGCAGAAGGCGATCGAGCAGTTCGTAGACGCGAATCTCTGAGAGCCGGTTAAGATCTGAAGTCAGGGATCATCTCGTCGCCTATGGAGCCGCGATCCTGGATAAATACACGGTCGAGGTCGGGCAGGATGAGTTCGAGGTGCCGGACAGCCGCATCGTAATAGTCGGCCGATATCGTTCTCTTAAGGTAGGACGGGGCCGATCCGGGCAGTGAAGGCATCGGAGTATACTGTGACATCAGACTTATATAGACATTGGTACCGAAGTGCTCGGCTATGTAGTCGAGCACTTTCTTTGTGTCGAAAAGCTTCCCGGGCAGCATCAGATGCCTTATCACCATACCGCGAAGCAAGAGACCGTCTTCGCCGAGAACGACCGGTCCGGTCTGCCTGTACATCTCGTCCAGCGCTTCGCATGTCCGCTCAAAATAATCGGCTGCATGGCATGTTTCCGATGACAGTGAAGATGAGAAGAACTTAAGATCCGGCATGTAGATATCGACCAGTCCGTCCAGGATCTTCAGCGTCTCAGGCAGATCGTAGCCGCCGGTGTTGACGATAACCGGGATGGAAAGTCCGTTCGCGCGTGCGAGCTCCAGTGCCTTCGCGATCGACGGAGCGAAGTGCATGGGCGTGACCAGATCGATGTTGTGTGCACCCTGTTCCTGAAGACTGACAAACAGATCGGCAAGCCGATCGACGCTCATCTCATGTGAGGCCTTTACATGCCCGTGCGAGATGCCGTAGTTCTGACAGAAGATGCATCCGAGGGAACACCCTTCGAAGAAGACCGCACCGCAGCCCCGACTGCCGCTTAATACCGGTTCTTCACCGTGATGGAGCATGGAAAGATTGACAGAAGGAATACATCCGGCGCCGCATATGCCGGATCTCCCTTCCTGTGTCCTGTCTGCACCGCATCTACGCGGACAGAGTGTGCAATGTCTGTACAGATCAAGTAACTCGTTATCATCCATGTCCTGATTATACGCAACTTATCCAAAAAAGGGGGCTGTATCGACAGTAAATACTGTTTTATTTACCTTGTAAGAATAAGTAGCGGTAAAACATGTAAATGATAGAATCATAATGCGGGGTAAGAGAGGATGGTCAAGTCAATGTTTGACGGCTTACATGAAGAATGCGGCGTATTCGGCATATACGGCAGCGATGCAGATCAGACTTCATCGCTGGTATATTATGGCCTTTATGCTCTTCAGCACAGAGGGCAGGAGAGCGCAGGTATTGCCATTAACGATAACGGCTCCATCAGCTGCTACAAGGAAATGGGACTTGTAAGTGATGTATTCACGGGGGATAAACTCGCGGGCCTTAAGGGTGATATGGCAATAGGGCATGTAAGATATTCGACCACAGGCGGAAGCGTAAGAGAGAATGCCCAGCCTCTTGTTAACAGGTATGTAAAGGGAACATTGTCGATCGCTCATAACGGTAATCTCACTAACTGTATATCATTAAGACGCAGACTCGAAGATGAGGGTGCGATCTTCCATACGACCGTCGATTCTGAGGTCATAGCTTATCTTCTTGCCAAGGTGAGATCGGGTGTGCCTTCGGTAGAGGCAGCCGTCAAAGAGGTTATGGGGATGATCGAAGGAGGCTATGCTCTCCTCGTCATGAGCCCGAGGAAACTGATCGCCTGCCGCGACCCATACGGGCTTAAGCCACTTGTAATGGGGCGGATCGGCGATGCGGTCGTGTTCGCATCGGAGACATGTGCCCTTAATGCGGCAGGAGCCGAGTATGTACGTGATGTAGAGCCCGGTGAGATCATCATAGTCGACCGTGACGGTATCAGATGCGATCATGTAGAGAAGCGTAAGTGCGCCAAGTGCGTTTTCGAATATATATATTTTGCAAGGCCTGACAGTGTGATGGACGGCATAAGTGTATATGAGTCGAGGATCAGGGCGGGAAGGCTTCTGGCGAGGCAGCATCCGGTAGAAGCGGATATCGTTATCGGAGTGCCTGAATCCGGCCTTGATGCCGCCTTAGGCTACAGCCTTGAGTCGGGGATCCCTTATGTAAAAGGATTCGTGAAGAATAATTATATAGGCAGGACATTCATCAAGCCGTCACAGGCACTAAGGCAACAGGCGGTAAGGATCAAGCTCAATCCGATCGAGTCGGCCGTAAAGGGGAAGAGAGTCATCATGATCGATGATTCGATCGTCCGCGGAACGACTATTGCCGGTATCGTCAGGATGCTCAGGAATGCCGGCGCTACAGAGGTCCATGTCAGGATATCATCTCCGCCGTTTATGCATCCCTGTTATTACGGAACAGACGTACCGTCCTGCAGTTCGCTGATCGCATGTCAGCACACTATTCCCGAGATATCTGATATTATCGGAGCCGATTCTTTGGGTTATCTCGAGGTCGGATCTCTCGGACAGATGCTGGATGAAGAAGGGCACAAGTTCTGTGATGCATGCTTCACCGGGAACTATCCGAATATCGAGACCGGGATCGACCTGATGGAGACGGATGCGTCGGATTTGGAAAAATAAGGCGTTGTGCTACAATTCAAAGTGACGGTTACGGAGGTCGTCTCAGGTGAGCGGTAAAGGAAAAGGAAAGAAAAGAAGCAAGCGTAAGCTCATATTCAAGCTGATACTGGTATTTGCAGCACTGGCTCTTCTTGCGCTCGACGCATATCTTCTCGACCGCCATATCAAGATCCAGAAGTCCAAGATAATACATGAAGCGACGATCGAATGCGGGGACGATATCTCGCTCGACCTGTTCTTTACGGAGGTCTTCCCGAAGACACATTTCGTTACTGATGTAGATGCCATTGACACGACTGTCCCGGCATCTTATGAACTTACCATCAGGATATGGAAGTTCGATGAGAAAGTCGTTCTCAATATAGTCGACACAACTCCGCCGACAGGCGTGGCAGTGCCTCAGTATACATATACGGAATGGCTGCCGCCTGCCGAGGACTGCATCACCGATGCTTATGACATGCACGGAGTCTCGATCGAATACTACGATGAAGAGCCTGATATCAGCACAGGCGGCGAGACACTTGTACCTGTTAAGCTTACGGACAACTACGGTAACTTCACTATCGTTCATGTTCCTTTCTATCTGACGGATGACCACACTGCGCCTGTCATAAGCGGCACTCACGATCTGGAATACTATATCGGTGATCCTATCTCCTACAGAGACGGTGTTACGGTCAGCGATGATTATGACGATTCTCCGGAGTTCTCGATCGATACGAGTAATGTCGTCTTGGACGAGGACGGAACTTATCCGATCTACTATACGGCTACTGATGAATACGGCAATACCAATACCGTAACGGCATATATCACTCTAACGACCAAGCCGGAGGGGTATGTCCGTGAAGAAGAGATATATGCGATGGCGCAGGAAGTATTGGACGAGATAACAACGGATGATATGAGCGACGTCGAGAAGGCAATGAAGATCTTCTGGTGGGCCCGTAACTACATCCACTATGTCGGCGATTCCATCAAGACACACTGGACTGCCGGTGCCAATGAAGGCTTTACCACTTTGAGAGGTGACTGCTATACATACTATGCCTGCTGCAGGGCATTGCTCGATGTCGCCGGCATCCCGAATCTCACGGTGCACCGTAATCCTGCCTATAATTCACAGCACTTCTGGAATCTCGTATATCTTGACGGAGCATGGTATCACTGCGATGCGACACCGTCATCGAGCCATGACGGCTACTGGTTCATGAGGACCGACGATGAACTGGACGGTTCTCACAGGTTCGATCCTGTTGCTGATGAGCTTCCCGACAGGGCTACGGAATCAGTTCAGAGGTATCTTAACTTCTATAACTTCACTTATACACCTCCGGAGGATGAGGCCTGATGAGCATCGGTGTTATCGGAGGATTGGGACCGATGGCAACGGTCGTATACATGAAGAAGGTCGTGAGTATGACCGATGCTTCGCGCGACCAGGACCATCCGGACATGATCGTATTCAGCTCGCCTTCGGTTCCCGACAGGACAGCTTATATCCTTGGTGAGTCTTCCGATTCTCCGTTGCCTGCCATGCTTGAGATGGCTTCTAAGCTCGATGCGGCCGGAGTCGATGTAATAGCAGTTCCGTGCATTACCGCCAGGTATTTCAATTCAGAGATAGGCGGCAGCGTCGGAGTTCCCGTGATACACGGTGTAGAAGGAACGGCT
>OMQY01000142.1 GCA_900313405.1 uncultured Eubacteriales bacterium | reverse complement strand
CCCATGTTCTTCGGTGCCGCCGACCGCATCGCCGCCATCACGCTCAAAGACTTCACCAAAGTGCTTATAATCCGAATGCGCGGCGTCCCCGAACTCGACGCGACCGCCATGCACTCGCTCGAAGGCCTCTACGCCAAGTGCGCCGCCTCCGGTGTTGCGATGGTCTTCTCACATGTTAACGAGCGTCCCATGCGAATGATGCGCAAAGCCGGCTTCATCGACAAGCTCGGTGAGGATAATTTCTGCGCTCACATCGATGCCGCTCTCGCCCGTGCCGAGGAACTGCTCGGGGAAGAGAAGTAAGCGGGATCGTTACCGGAACCAATGAAAGCCCCATCCACTCGCGAACCCCACTCAAAGTATTGACTTTTCGATGGTGCGTGTTAAAATGAGACACGTTCTCAAATTGAATGCGCGTACGGATGAGGTAATAATGAATTACAAGACCAGGCAACACGGAGATATAGTTGACTTTCTTAAGTCGATGAAGGGATGCCACGTGACTGCGGCGGATGTTTGCAGTCATTTTGAGGAGTGCGGGCAGAAGATCGGAAAGGCCACTGTTTACAGGCAGCTTGAGAGGCTGGTCAGTGAGGGCGTTATCAACAAATACATTATCGATGAGAATTCGGGCGCGTGCTTTGAGTATGTCGACAGGGACAGCGACTGCCATGAGGAGTGCTACCACTGCAAGTGTGAGAAGTGCGGCAAGTTGATCCACATGGAGTGCAGCGAGATAAGCCAGCTGACGGGGCATCTGTCGGAGCATCACGGGTTCAGTATCGACCCCAGGAGGACTGTTTTCTACGGAATATGTGATGACTGTGCCGACGGGGAGCATGAGAATGCGCGTAAGGACGGTTGCTGCGGAAGCAGGCATGACCACGAGCACGGGCATTCGCACGGCTGCCGGTGCGGGGGAGGTGTCTGATGGCACAGCTCGAGTGTAAGGGATTGACGATCGCTTTCGAGGACAGAACTCTGTATGAGGATCTGAGCTTTGCGATCGATGCGGGAGATTATGTCTTTATCTTAGGAAGCAACGGTGCCGGCAAGACGACGCTGGTCAAGACGTTGCTGGGACTTCGTAAGCCGCAGGGCGGTGAGATCTCGATAGATGATAAGCTGAAGGAGAAGGGCATAGGTTACCTGCCACAGCAGAAGGTCATGCAGAGGGATTTCCCGGCTTCGGTCATGGAGGTCGTGACGTCGGCGTGCAGCGGCAAGAGGGCGCAGAGGCGTGAACAGGCGCTCAATGCGCTGGACAGACTGAGTGTTAAGGACCTGAGCGAAAAGAGTTTTATGGAGCTGTCCGGCGGTCAGCAGCAGAGGGTGCTCCTGGCGCGGGCGCTTTGCGCGGCAGGGGGGATGCTCCTGCTCGACGAACCTGTAGCGGGACTCGATCATACGACTACGAGCGAGTTTTACTCGATGATAAAGGATCTCAATAAGAATGACGGGATCACGATACTGATGATCTCGCACGACATCGAGGCTGCGAGGAGGTATGCGACGCATATCCTGTATATCTCTTCGGAGCCGGAGTTTATGACGGCGAAGAAGTTTTTCGAGCATATGGAGGAGATCCATGAGTGATACGATCGACACATTGAGATATTACTTCCAGTTCGAATTCGTAAGGAATGCGCTGATCGTCGGCGTGCTGATCTCGATCTGCGCGGCACTGCTCGGTGTGACACTGGTACTCAAGCATTTCTCGTATATCGGCGACGGACTGTCGCATGTCGCGTTCGGTGTCATGTGCATCGCGAGTGTGCTGAAGATCGCCAATGCGAACGCTCTCGTCATGCCGGTGACTATAGTGTGTGCGATCCTTCTGCTGCGGACCGGGCAGAATACCAAGATCAAGGGTGATGCCGCGATAGCCATGATATCAGTCGGGTCACTTGCAGCGGGATATATGCTCATGAATATCTACGGTACATCTACGAACCTTACGGGAGATGTCTGTTCGACGCTGTTCGGTTCGACCTCGATCCTTACGATAAAGAGGACGGACGTCTGGCTTTGCTTGACCGTGTTCGTGATCGTTGTTACCGTTTTTGTCCTTTTCTACCGTAAGATCTTTGCCGTTACCTTCGATGAGGACTTTGCCCGTGCGAGCGGCATCAACGTTAATCTCTACAACAACATGATCGCCACCATAATCGCGGTCGTAATAGTCATGGCAATGAATATGGTAGGGTCGCTCCTTATATCCGCACTGATCATATTCCCGGCACTGTCGGCGATGAGAGTGTTCAAGAGCTTCTTCAAGGTTACGGTATGTGCCGCGATCGTCTCTCTGATATGCGCTGTTGCCGGAATACTGATATCGATCCTCGCTGAGACTCCCGTTGGTGCGACCATCGTGTCCACGGATATGGCTGTTTACTTTTTGTTTGCAGGTGCGGGGGCGATAAAGGGGCGCGTCAACTGATTTTTGTGAGATAATAATAGGGAACTGCTTAACTGAGACTGTGGGAGGTGTTCCGATGTTTGATCACGAAGACAGATTTGAAGCCCTGAACCGTATCGTAAAAGAATGCAACAACATCGTATTCTTCGGCGGAGCCGGTGTATCGACCGCCAGCGGGATCCCCGACTTCAGGAGCAAAGACGGATTATATAATCAGCATGATGTCAGATTCGATAACTATTCGCCTGAATATCTGCTGAGCATCGACTGTCTGGTGGATCGTCCGAATGTATTTTTCGAGTTCTACAGACAGAAGCTCAATGTCGAAGGAATAGAGCCGAACGGTGCTCACTATAAGCTCGCCGAGATGGAGAAGGCGGGCAAGCTCATGGGTGTCATCACACAGAACATAGACGGACTCCATCAGAAGGCCGGAAGCACGAAGGTCGCCGAGGTCCACGGCACGACACTTCGTAACTATTGCAGCAGATGCGGCCGCAAGGTGCCCGCGGACTTCATCTTCAAGTCCGAGACTCCTGTTCCGAAGTGCCCCGACTGCGGAGGGACGATACGCCCGGATGTAACGCTTTACGGTGAATCACTCCCGCAGGATGCCTGGCAGCAGGCTCTCGACTGGGTAAGGAGAGCCGACTGTCTCATAATCGGAGGAACGTCTCTTGTTGTTAATCCCGCAGCGTCTCTGGCATATATGTTCTCGGGTAAATATCTGATAATCATGAACCGTGATTCGACACCCCGTGATTCTGCAGCAAGCCTGGTATTCCACGAAGACATAGCGGATGTAATGAACAGGATAGAATTGTGATACAATTAGAGGGTCTGTCGCTTGGATCGGCAGACCTTTATGTAAGGAGCAGACAATATGTATAACATAGGTATCATCGGATGCGGTCATATCGCAGGGGTAATGGCCGACAGCATTAATTCGTGTCCTGACCACAGAGTGGCCGCAGTTGCATCGAGAAGTTCGGCAAGAGCAAAGAAGTTCGCGGCGGCACATTGCCCTGACGCAGTTGCCTGCGGATCCTATGACAAGCTTACCAGGATGGATGACCTGGATCTGGTATATATCACCACGCCGAATACATATCATTATGAATGTGCCATCAAGTGTATCAAGGCATACAAGAATGTTCTTATCGAAAAGCCTTTCGCCATGAACGCCGATGAGACGCGCAGCATCTTTACGGAAGCGAAGAACCGTAACCTCTTTGTTGCCGAGGCCATGTGGACATCGTTCATGCCTCTTCACAAGCAGATCATCGAATGGATCGAACAGGGGCTTATCGGCGAAGTTAAGTATGTAACATCGAATCTCGGATACAGCCTCGAGGATCGCCCGAGACTTACGGATCCGCAGCTCGGAGGCGGATCGTATCTCGACCTCGGCGTATATCCGGTCAACCTTGCAGTAAGTATCCTCGGTCCTGATATCGTACCGGTATCTGTCTATGCACATAAGTTCTCGAACGGAGTCGAGAGAGACGTGCACTTCATACTCGAGCGGCCCGAGGACGGTGCGACAGCTGCAAGCTATGTTACGATGAGCGCGCTTACCGACAGGGACGGTGCGGTAGTCGGCGATAAGGGTTATATCAAGATATGCAATATTAACAATTATGAATCCGTCGAACTCTATGACGATAAGGGTGAACTCGTCAGCAGATGTGAGAGGGAAGGCCTCAATGGTTATGCCCTCGAGATCATCGCATGCTGTGATGCCATCGCGAACGGATTTATCCAGGCTCCCGATATGCCGTGGAGCAAGACTCAGACGATAGCCTCTATAGGTGACCGTATAAGGGGAATGATGTAATGGCGCACTATTACGATGCAGAGCCTACAGCACCTTCGGACCGCAAGGTCATAAGCTACAGGAAGAACGGGATGAACTTCGAGTTCATCACGGATACTAATGTGTTCAGCCGTAATGCCGTGGACCGCGGGACCGACCTGCTCCTTGATGAGACGATCAGGGATCTTAAGGCATCGGGAGTCAGTAAGGGAGAGAGCTTCCTTGATCTCGGCTGCGGCTGCGGTGTCGTCGGGATAGTCCTCAAGTCGGTCTTTATGGCCTGTGATGTTGTCCAGGTCGATATTAATGAACGTGCCGTGGCATTGTCACAGGAGAATGCCAAGCTCAATTCCGTTAAGATGACCAAATGTGTTCAGAGCAATGTGCTCGAGGCACTCGATAAGGACATGATGTTCGATGCAGTCATAACCAACCCGCCCGTCAGAGCAGGTAAGCAGACTGTATTTGCTTTCTACGAGCAGGCTTACGACCATTTGAAGCCGGGCGGATCGATATACGTCGTGCTTCAGCGTAAGCAGGGGGCCCCTTCGTCGGCAGCTAAGCTCGAGAGCCTTTATGGTAATTGTGACACGCTCGGCATCGACGGCGGCTACCGTGTTATGCGCGCGACGAAGTCAACGGAGGCGACAGACTGATGCTTCCGTTCCCGTTCATTGATTCGATGCTGATGTTCTTTATCTACGCTTTTATCGGCTGGGTAGTCGAGGTCATTTACTATGGGATCACAGAGGGGCGCTTCATCAACAGAGGATTCCTTAACGGACTTATTTGCCCGGTATACGGTATCGGCTTCTATGCGGTAATCTGCCTGCTGAGGCCGTTCGTCGGTAATTTCCCGATGCTCTTCTTCGGATCGGCGACGATCTGTACTACGGCGGAGCTTTTCGCAGGAGTGATACTCTATGCTATCTTCCACCTCAGATGGTGGGACTACAGCGAATACAAATGGAACCTTAAGGGCTTTATTTGTTTGAGATTCTATCTATACTGGGGTCTGGCATGTTCACTTGGTATGTATATCCTTCATCCCGCCGAGAGCTACTTTCTGGCAAGGATGTCTGATATGTTGAAGTTCATCCTTGTCGTGGTACTCGTTATACTCCTTGTGGTAGATATCATTATCTCGACTATCGATTACATCGGCCTCTCCAAGCATATCAAAGCTCTTCAGAAGATATCGACCGGACTTAAGTGGCCGTCCGACAAGATCGGATCACAGATCTACGATACCGTTGATACGCTGGTCACAAAGGCTAATCCGGCCGTCAGTTCATATAACGAATATATGGAGATGTTCAATGCTCATCGTGCCGAAGAGATGGAACTCTTCAAAGCACATCGGGATGAAGAACTTAAACTCCTGGGTGAGTTCGTATCGATGGGTCGTAAGTCGATAGTGGAATCCGGTAAAGCGACAGGAGCTAAGATCGGCGGAGGATTATCCAAGGCCCTCAAAGCCGAGAAAAAGGTACTTCAAAGGATCCGTCTCAACCGTAAGGATCCTAACGCCGAGGCTATCAGGATGATCAAGGCCGGTGCCGATATCGATATGAACGGGAAGGAGGAGAAGATAAAGTATGAAGTTAATGATAGCATCTGACATCCACGGCTCTCTCGAAGCGTGCAGGGCGATATTGGAAAAGTTCAAAGAGACGGGATCTGACAGACTTCTTCTCCTTGGCGATATCCTTTATCACGGACCGCGTAACGATCTGCCGTCAGACTATTCTCCCAAGGAAGTCGCCGCGCTTCTCAACGAACACCGTGACATCATCCTCGCGGTCCGCGGCAACTGCGACACGGAAGTAGACCAGATGGTCCTGGACTTCCCGATCATGGCAGAGTATATCTATGTCATGTCAGGTAATACGACTGTCTTTGCAACGCACGGTCACCATATGGGACCCGACGCTCCGCCACCGTTCCTTCCCGAGGGCGCGATCCTCGTAGCAGGCCATACTCATATTGCCTGTGACGAGATGCGTGACGGATTCAGATACATGAATCCCGGTTCGCCGTCGATCCCCAAGGGAGGAACTTTGCCGTCATATATAATCATCAACGACGGCAATGCCCGACTGTTTATTTTTTGATCATCACAAAGGAGATAACAATATGTCATCAGCATGCGATACATGTCCCTCAGCTTCAGGCTGCACATCACAGAGCACGTGCCCCACACGTAACGGCGGTGCTCCCGGCAAGGAAGCTCTTAATCCCAATTCAAGGATCGGCAAGGTGATCGGAGTTGCAAGCGGCAAAGGAGGAGTCGGCAAGTCCTTTGTTACCTGCGCACTTGCAGTTGAACTTGCACGTCAGGGCCTTAAGGTCGGTATCCTCGACGCAGATATAACGGGACCTTCGATCCCCCGTGCCTTCGGTCTTGTCGAGATGCTCACGGCCGATGATGAGAATCACATCCATCCTGCCGTAACAAGCGACCTCGGTATCAAGGCAGTAAGCCTTAACCTTCTGGTAGATGATGAAGAAGCGCCTGTGATCTGGCGCGGTCCGGTCATCTCAGGTCTCGTAAGACAATTCTGGACAGACGTCAACTGGGGAACACTCGACGTGCTCCTTATCGACATGCCGCCCGGCACGGGTGACGTCCCGCTTACCGTATTCCAGTCCATTCCCGTTGATGGTATCGTCATGGTATCGACACCTCAGGATCTCGTGTCCATGATCGTCGGCAAGGCCCGTAATATGGCAGCCATGATGCACGTTAATGTACTCGGTCTTATCGAGAACATGAGTTATGTGACCTGTCCGCACTGCGGCGATAAGATCTCCCTGTTCGGAGATGATAAGGTCCTTAAGCGTTCCGTCGAGGCAGCTGGTCTTACGATCCTTGATGAACTTCCGCTCGACACGGCCAATACCGAGTTGATGGATACCGGACGCGCTGAAGAGATAAAGGGCGTCCTTCCGGAGAATGCCGTATCGCTGATCGCGAAGATGGCGACTACGCCGGATACTCCGGATATTCCCGAGGGACAGTAATGAGAAGACGCTCGCCAAGGCTTTTATCGGTGATCGCTGCCATTATCCTGACCCCGGCATTGCTTCTGTCTGTCCAGGGTTGCAGCAGGCATCATTCCGACAAGCCTTCCGATGAGACCGTATCAGGATCACATACAGAACCCTATTACGGTTTTCTCGGTGAGATCTCATACGATTCATCGATAAGTGCCATGGTATTAGAGCCTATGGCAGGTGAACACGAACCCGGGATCCAGTATCGCAGCGTCACGGATCTTACCGGACTTGTCGCTTCCGGGGAGACGGATATCATCCTGTATTTCTATACCTCGTTATCATCAGATGTCTACGGCGTAACAGCCGGGACCGAAGATCTCGCTCAGGTGTTAGACGGTCAGATCCTCATAGTGGCGATCGATGCCATGGAACATCAGTCGCTGTGTGAAGATCTGGGAGTCTCAGCTCTGCCCGAGTATGTGCTGATACAGGGGGGTGCTGCGGTAGCCCTTTTCGAGGGGTATAATTATGAATATTGGACTATGGACGATGTAGCGGAATGGGTCGAGTCTTACGGATACACGATCGACTATGATCTGCTTTGACGGAGGTTATATTATGGAATATGAGTACATCACGACGATAGGGCAGGACAGTCACAGATTTGCCGAGGGTGAGAATTCTTCCGGTACGATCAAGCTCGGGGGCTACGATGTGCCTTACGGGCGGGCATATTCTGCCAACAGCGACGGTG
>OMQY01000138.1 GCA_900313405.1 uncultured Eubacteriales bacterium | reverse complement strand
TGAATGCCAATCCGGAGCTCGAAGCTCAGTTCGGAGGCTTCGTCTACTATCCCAATGCAATATCGTTCGGTCCTTCTACATATTACGGCGCCCCGTCGCTCTTCGGAGGGTATGACTATGTGCCGCTGGCGATGAATGCCAGAAGCGATGAGCATATGACCGACAAAGTCGACGAGTCGCTCAAGGTAATGCCTGCTTATTTTGCCGATCTGGGTTACGATGTCGTAGTCTGTGATCCGCCTTATGCGGGCGGCAACAATATCCCCGACCTGTCGATCTATGATGATATCGGCGACATCAATGTCTACTATATGAACGGCGCATTCAGCCGCGATGATGAAGGCTTCAACGATAACATGAACGACATGATGATGAGGCGCGAACGCAACATGTTCTGCTATGGCCTTACCAAGTGTGCGCCGTCTTTTCTGCAGAGCTTCATCTACGACGAAGGTGATTACAACTGCGTGGAGTATACTGCGGTCGGCAGCCTCCAGAGCAACCAGCTTACCAAGTTCCGTAATTCATACCTTGTCCTTCAGAACCTGGATCTCATGACCGGTGTCGTTGACGATGACAGTGATCACTTCCTGATGATGACCAACAATTCGACGCACGACATCGCGCTCCTTAATAGCGACATATATGAGGGCGGCATCACTGCCGGCGATTCGATCTTGAATCTCGACGATCCCACGCTCCGGGCGGTCTATCAGATTAACGAAGCGTCGCTCAAGGCACTCGGCGACTGGTTCGACTATCTGAGACAGGAAGGCGTCTATGACAACTGCAGGATCATAATCACATCCGATCACGGCTACGGTGACATCGACATGTTCGGCCTGCAGCACGCCGAGGGAGATCTTGATACCGAATTCTACAACTGCATAATGCTGATGAAAGACTTCGATTCCGAAGGCTTCACGATCGACACATCGGACATCACCAATGCCGACACGCCTTATCTCGCGACTATCGGGATCGGCGACGGCATCAACCCCTATACTTTGTCTCCGTTCAGCAGCGTTCCGGATTCCGCCGTTACCGTGATCTTCTCCCGGGAGATCAATCCCATCTCCGCGGGCGAGAACACTTATTCCGGCTGCGAGTATTATACCGTCAGCCACCCGTTCGCCGACATCAACGACTGGCACCTCGAGGAGTGAGCGGGAGACTGCTGACCTCTGTCGTTTTCTGTCCGATTATAGACACACTGTATGGTGTAAGCTGGAGACAGGTCGGGAATGGTGAAGTGGTATAATCAATTAACGGAGGGATCAGTTATGAATGAGATCAAGTGCCCTAATTGCAATAAGGTTTTCCAGGTAGACGAGTCAGGTTATGCGCAGATCGTTCAGCAGGTGCGTGACAGCGAGTTCACGAAGGAGTTGAAGAGACGCGAGAGCGAGATCGACGAGCGCCGCGAGAATGATATCAAGATCGCGACGATGGAGCAGCAGAAGTCTTTCGATGATGAACTCGCCGAGATCAGGCAGAAGATGCTCGAGAAGGACGCGATGATCGAGTCACTCAGGAGCAAGCTCGAAGTAGGAGAGACCGAGAAGAAGCTGGCCGTTAATGAGGCGGTGCAGAAGGTCGAGAATGAGCTGATCGCGAAGAAGGCTGAACTGTCGGAACTGAACGGTAAGCTGTCGAACAAGGATCTCGAGCTGGAACTCAAGGAGAAGAACCTGAGAGATCAGTATGAGAACCAGCTGAAGGCGAAGGATGAACAGATCGAGTACTATAAGGATCTGAAGGCAAAGCAGTCCACTAAGATGGTCGGCGAGAGTCTGGAGCAGCACTGTATGAATCAGTTCAATTCGATCAGGATGACGGCTTTCCCGAGGGCGTATTTCGAGAAGGATAACGATGCCAGGACCGGAAGCAAGGGCGACTTAATCTTCAGGGAGTCGTCTGAGGACGGGACCGAGTTCATATCGATCATGTTCGAGATGAAGAACGAGATGGAGACGACGGCGACCAAGCATAAGAACGAGGATTTCTTCAAGGAACTCGATAAGGACCGTCGCGAGAAGAAGTGTGAATATGCTGTCCTCGTATCTCTCCTCGAGAGTGACAGTGACCTCTATAACAACGGCATCGTAGACGTGTCGTACAAATATGACAAGATGTATGTTATAAGACCGCAGTTCTTCATCCCGATGATCACTCTACTGCGTAACGCGGCGCTCAACTCCCTGAAGTATCAGAGGGAACTGCAGATCGTCCGGAACCAGCAGCTCGATCTTATGAATTTTGAGAATAACATGCAGGAGTTCAAGGACGCTTTCGGGCGTAATTACCGTCTGGCTTCCGAGAAGTTCCAGACTGCGATCGCTGAGATCGACAAGACTATCTCGCACCTCGAGAAGACCAAGCAGGCGCTCCTGTCGTCAGAGAATAATCTGCGTCTTGCCAATAACAAGGCTGAGGACCTGAGCATCAAGAAGCTCACCAGGAATGCGCCTACTGTCAAAGAGATGTTTGATGATATAAGCCGGAGTGAGGACTGACCGTATGGACAGGCAGGAAGCGGAAAGATTAGTTAATGAGATAAGAGATATTCCGTCTCCTACGGAGGAAGAGATCTTCCTTTATACTGACGCGCTGAACTACCTGATCGAGAAGACCGGGAAGCCGGAGTGGATGATGGAGCTCGGCGGGTATTACTACGAGGAGAAGAGATTCGACCTCGCGCTCAAGTACTATGAGATGGCTGCCGCGAAGAATGATACGAGTGCTTTCTGCTGCCTCGGTTATATCTGGTATTACGGAAGGACGGGACAGAAGGATTACAAGAAGGCTTTCGAGTGCTTTTCCAAGGCGATGAACCGAGGCGATACCGTTGCCGCCTATAAGGTGGCAGATATGTATAAGAACGGATATGCGGTCGAGAAGGACTATGAGCGCTATAAGATGATCATCGAGAGGCTCTATATCAGACTTAAGAGGGATAACTTCCGTAGAGGTCCTGTTAGTGATGTACTGACGAGGTATGCGAGGATCAGGGCGGATGAAGGCAAGATCGATGAAGCGGTCAGTACATACAAGACCGCGAAGGCATATCTGGCCGGAAGACTTGAGTGGAACGGATTC
>OMQY01000137.1 GCA_900313405.1 uncultured Eubacteriales bacterium | reverse complement strand
TCACCTGATAAGGCTGTCAGAAATGCTTTCGTAGCTGAGATCGACAAGCAGATCAAACTCCGTGACAAGTACAAGGCTAACGAGTCCAAGATCACATTCCAGGATATTGCCGATTCATTGATCCTTGTTACAAATACGTTCTCAACACAGACCTCTTATGAGAATCAGACGAAGAAGGCTATCAATAACAAGTTCATCCAGGATTTCATGACCCAGCTCATAAGAGATAATCTCGAAGTCTGGTTTATTGAGAATAAGGATTTTGCTGTTAAGACTATCGATCAGATCCTCATTAACAAGCGTGCCAGAGAGAATGCCGAGAAGGCAAAGGTCAATATCAAAAAGACTCTCATGGGCAAGGTCGACATCAATAACCGAATCAAGAAGTTTGTCGACTGCAGATCCAAAGATGTTGCTAAACGTGAGCTCTATATCGTAGAGGGTGATTCAGCTTTGGGTTCCGTTAAGCTTGGCCGTGATGCTGAATTCCAGGCAGTCATGCCCGTAAGAGGTAAGATATTAAATTGTCTCAAGGCTGATTATGCAACGATCTTCAAGAGCGAGATAATAACTGATCTTATCAAGGTGTTAGGCTGCGGTGTCGAGATCAGCAACAAGCACAGCAAGGACATGAGCGCCTTTAATCTCGATATGCTCAGATGGAATAAGATCATAATCTGTACTGATGCCGATGTTGACGGATTCCAGATAAGGACCCTTATCCTAGCCATGATCTACAGACTGATGCCCACCTTGATCGAGAAGGGGTATGTATATGTTGCCGAATCGCCGCTGTTTGAGATAACGCTTCATAAGAGAGGCAAGGGAAATACTGACGAGACATACTTCGCATTTAACGAGAAAGAAAAGGCAGATATTCTCGAGAAGCTCGGTAAGGATGCCAATATCACTCTTCAGCGATCGAAGGGTCTCGGCGAGAACGAACCTGAGATGATGTGGCAGACGACCATGAATCCGAAGAGCCGAAGACTGATACGTATCACTACGGAAGATGCTCAAAGGATGGCGGAAGTTTTCGATCTGCTGCTCGGAGATAATCTTGCCGGCCGTAAGCAGCATATAGAGACGAACGGTCATCTGTATCTTGATATGCTCGATGTAGGCTGATGCCGGATATATAGTAAACGACAATAAAGGAATACGATATGGCACGTAAGAAAAAAGACGAGACAACAAATAACGATTCGCTGAAGGCAAGGCTTACCGATAACAGTATGCCGGATATGCCTGCAGTGGATCAGCCGATAACACAGATGCTCGAGACCAACTATATGCCTTATGCGATGAGCGTTATAGTATCCCGAGCAATTCCCGAGATCGACGGCTTTAAGCCTTCGCACCGTAAACTGCTCTATACGATGTATACCATGGGACTTCTTAAGGGAAACCGCACTAAGTCCGCCAATGTAGTCGGTCAGACGATGAAGCTCAACCCGCACGGTGATCAGGCTATCTATGAGACTATGGTGCGCTTGACGCGTGGTAACGGAGCTCTGCTCCATCCGTATGTTGATTCCAAGGGTAACTTCGGTAAACAGTATTCGCGTGATATGCAGTATGCTGCTTCAAGATATACCGAGGTACGCCTTGAGGGAATATGCGAAGACATCTTCAAAGGAATAGATAAAGATGCCGTTGATATGGTCGACAATTACGACGGAACGCTTAAGGAACCCGTGCTTCTTCCTGCGGCATTCCCGTCTGTGCTGGTCAACAGTAATCAGGGTATTGCTGTCGGTATGGCATCCAATATATGCTCGTTCAACCTCCGGGAGGTTTGTGAAGCTACTATCGCAATGATAAAGGATCCTGAGACGGATATACTTGATATCATGCCTGCACCTGACTTCTCGGGCGGCGGTCTGATCCTTTATGATAAAGAACAGATGAGAAGCGTATATGAGACCGGTAAGGGTCCTGTTCTTATCAGGTCAAGATATAACATAGATAAGAAGAATAATCTTATCGAGATAACAGAGATCCCTTATTCCACCAGTTCTGATGCGATAATTGACGATATCGCCGCCGCTGTCAAGGCCGGTAAAGTAAGAGAGATCAATGATATCAGAGACGAGACTGACCTTGACGGTCTTAAGATAACCATCGACTGCAAGAGGGGAACTGATCACGAAGCGCTCATGACCACGCTCTTCAGGTTCACGAAGCTTCAGGATACTTTCTCATGTAATTTCAATATCCTGATCGATGGAAGCCCCAAGGTTCTCGGTGTCAAGGAGATCATCATCGAATGGCTTAAGTGGAGAAGGGGTTGTATCGTAAGAGAGCTAAGATTCGATCTCGGTAAGAAGAGAGACAGGCTCCATCTCCTGGAAGGTCTTGAGAAGATCCTTCTTGATATCGATAAGGCTATCAAGATAATCCGTAATACGGAACTCGAGGATGATGTTATCCCGAACTTAATGACCGGATTCGGCATTGACAAGGTTCAGGCCGAGTATGTCGCTGAGATAAAGCTGCGTAACATCAACAAGCAGTATATCATCAACAGGATCGCCGATAAGGAGAAACTCCAGGAGGAGATCGCCGATATCGAAGATATACTGGCAAAGCCCAAAAGAGTTGATAATCTTATCGTTGAGACTCTTAAGAACATCAGTAAGAAGTATGGTCAGGACAGAAGATCCGAGCTTATCGTTAAGGAAGCGGTTCAGACTTTTGTTCCTGAGCAGGCTGTGCCTGATTACAGAGTCCACCTTATGCTTACCCGTCACGGTTACCTTAAGAAGCTTACTCTGCAGTCACTTAAGAATGCAAAGGATCTT
>OMQY01000143.1 GCA_900313405.1 uncultured Eubacteriales bacterium | reverse complement strand
TTAAGTATGCCGATTATTCGGAGCTCGACCACAATCATCATGTTAATAATTCCAGATACCTGGCCTGGATCTATGATGCTATTTACAAGAACGGCTATGATACCGCGAAGATCAATGATATCAACATCAACTATCTCAATGAAGTCAAGGACTCAGAACGTGTAGATGTGTTCGTTGTTCCGGAAGAATCAGGCAATATAAGGGTATATGGCTACAAAAATGATGATATTGGTGTATTTGCCGCTGAATTAGTGTATTCACAATGAATTATTTGTTATAATATCCGTTGATGTGTAAAAATGGAGGCATAATATGATACAGATCAATAACCTCGTCAAGTACTACGGTGATAAGAAGGCCGTCAACGGTATCTCCTTTTCCGTCAACAAGGGTGAAGTCCTGGGATTCCTTGGTCCGAACGGTGCCGGTAAGTCTACGACGATGAATATTATAACCGGTTACCTGTCATCCACTTCAGGGACAGTAAAGGTAAACGGACACGATATCCTCGAAGAACCCGAAGAAGCTAAGAAGTGTATAGGCTATCTGCCTGAGATACCGCCTCTTTATACCGATATGACTGTACTTGAATATCTCAGATTCATCTGTGATATCAAGGGTGTTGACAGGAGTAAGCGTAAGGAGATGCTTGCCAGGATCCTCGCTATGGTAAGGATCGTTGATGTCAGTGACAGAATGATCGGTAATCTTTCCAAGGGTTACAAGCAGCGTGTCGGTATTGCTCAGGCCCTTGTAGGTGATCCTGAGATCCTCATACTCGACGAGCCTACGGTCGGTCTCGATCCTAATCAGATCCTCGAGATCCGTAAGCTTATCAGAAGTCTTGCCAAGAATCATACGGTAATCTTAAGTTCACATATCCTGTCAGAGGTTCAGGCTGTATGTGACCGTGTAGTTATCATTAATAAGGGAAAAGTAGCTGCTATCGATACGATCACAGACCTCGCGAAGAGGCTCAGCGGTACTTCGAAGATGCTCCTCGCATTTAAGGGACCCGTAAAAGCCGTATGTTCATCACTTCATTCGATCCCGGGTGTTAATTCGGTCAACACCAGGATATCCGATAATGAGATCCACGAAGTTGAGATCGGTATCAATAATAATACTTCCGGCGATATTCGCTCGTCGATATTCTTTACGATGGCCAAGGGCGGATGGCCTATTCTGGAATTCCGTTCTCTCGATCCTACGCTCGAAGAGATCTTCTTGAGCATCACGAACGGGGTATAACAGGAGGTCATCATATGCTTGCAGTATTTAAAAGAGAATTCTTATCATATTTCAAAAATCCGACCGGATATGTTGCCATAGCGCTCTATTCGTTTCTTGCCGGATATATCTTCGTTAATAAGTTTGCCGGCGGTACGGTAAACCTCTCTTCCGAGATCATCAGCATGAGATCTTACTTCCTGATCATAGTTCCGATCATCACAATGGGTCTCTTCGCCGAAGACAAGAGAAGAGGTACGGATATCATTTATTACACTTCTCCGGTATCGATATTCAATGTCGTCTTAGGAAAGTTCCTGGCAGCTATGTCACTGTTCTTCATTATGTTCCTTAATGTGTTCGCTCATATGTTCGTTACGGCATCATACGGCGGTGTTGTTGATATCGGTACATGGGGATCGGTAATCGTATATTTCTTCCTTGCGGCACTGTTCGTATCGATCGGCATATTTGCATCTTCGATCACAGACACACAGATCATCTCTGCTATCGTAAGCTTCGTTATATTGCTGTCCATCACTGCTATCGACCGTTTTGCCAGCAATATATCATCTTCTCTGGCATCTATTTTCTCCAGCTTCGGTCTCAGCAGCGAGAAAGTCAACACTATCTGCGAGAAAGCCGAGAAGGCCGTCAATTGGCTTAATCCTATTACTAAGACATCCGGATTCCGTTCGGGCATCTTCTCTGTAGCTCCGTTGGTATTCTGCTTCAGTACTACACTCGTATTCCTTTTCCTTACATACAGGGTACTCGAGAAGAAGCGCTGGGCTCAGTGATAACAGAAGGGAAGGATATTATTCATGAGTTCTAATAACAATATCGCGAAGAAGCCGGCTAACAAGTCTGCCGGTAACAAGAAGGATCAGACATCGATCAAGCGTGACCAGAGGAATCTTAATCTTAAGCTTTTCTCTATAGGATCTATCGTTCTCCTGATCGCTATCGTACTGGTAGTCAATATAATCTTTGATTCGCTCATAGGAGATAAACTGACATTTGACTTCTCGTCAACAGGTCAGAACTCCATCACAAGCGTTTCCGAGGATTACATCAAGTCACTGCCGTCAGATACGGATATCAGGATCGTCGGACTTTTCGATGAACCTACTGATCTTGTCGGTTCTCCTCTGGAATACATGGTTCCGCTCCTTAATGACTATCAGGCGAAGTCGGGTGGTCGTATCACGGTAGAATACATCAATCCTACGACACATCCTTCGATCATGCAGGAGCTTGATCCCAACGGTCTTTATGAT